>JAEUSJ010000370.1 GCA_016788215.1 bacterium
TAGCTCCCGTCGCCGCTCCCAGATTATTCGGCAGGCTGTTGATCCTCACGCTCGCAATACTCGCCGTATTGGTCACCGTGATAGTGCCCGTCGTATCCGTAAAATTGCCCGCATTACTCGTATCACTTACCGAGCCCGCACTGGTTATGGTCGGCTTGAATAACACGCTCGTGCTGTCATTAGCATAGAATAACCGGCTTGGCTGAAGCGTCGAACTGGACGTCACTCCATAACGGGCCGCTTTGTTACTGATGAAATTACCGTCCCCGTCATAGCCCGCCGTGTAAATACGAATGCTGTCTCCCACACTCATCACCAGCGTGCCAAACTCAATGCCCTGATTCAGCGTATCCGTGCGTAACTTCACCGATGCCAGTGCGCCCGGCAATACACGCACGATCCCGCTGGAAGATGTAAACGTTCCCGACGCTGTTACCTGGCCTGAGCCTATGGTGGTTAACGTCAGCGTCACATTCGTCGCAGGGCTTGCGCTCAACGTCCCTATACCTCCCGATACGCTCCAGTTACTTGACTGAAGCCCTACAAAATTACTGCCCGCATCCCTGAGCACCGCATACACCGTGATACTGCTGTCCGCTGTCGTATAAAGCTCCGGCAATACCACCCCGCTGCCGTCATTGGCCGTCTCCACCAACACCCGCGAAGCGGCTCCGGCGATCACCGTGATCGTCCCGGTCGTATCCCGGAAGTTCCCGTTCGTGTAATGCGCGCGTATCTTCCCTGTGCCCGTGAGCCCCGGTTTATACTGCGTGCTGAAAGATAACGTATCATTAAAATTAGTTAACCCGCCTGCTGCCCCCACCGTATCCCAGCTCGCCGCCACATCCCCTACATAATTACTGTCCTGATCGTAAGAGGCCGCATATAAATTAAGCACACTGTCCGCGCTCATCGTTATCGTTAACGTGTCGTATCTTGCGCCCCCGTTGTTCCCGCCCGTCCTGATCACGATAAACGCCGTGTCCCCTACCGTTATCGTATACAGCCCGCTGGTGGCGCTAAAGCCTGTGGTGTCCGCCTTGATCTGGCCCTGCCCTGTTCTGTTCGGATTAAAGATCACACTGTCACTGGCCGTTAAAGGCGTAACCCCTCCGATACCCCCTAGTACACTCCACGCAGTTAACACCCCTCGGACATAATTACTATCCTTATCATACCCCGCCGCATGCAGCGTATCTAACTGATCGCTCGTTAAACTCTGCGATACAATCGTATTGGTGATTCCCGTTCTTCTGGACTGCACCTGTACAAAATTCACCTGCCCAACGCTCAAGCTCACTGCCCCGTCCGTCGTATCGGCCAGCGCGTTATAACGCGCGATCACACGGCCGCTCTGCCCGGCGACCTTCCCGTTCAAGACACTCGCGCTCCCCGCTCTCGGGGATAACTTCGTGCTGTCCAGTGTCCCGTTCGTATACCACGTCCCGACCACATCCCCTATATAATTACCGAATACATCATAACCGCCAACATACAAAGTATCGTTGCGATCCGCCTGCAAGACCAAGCCCGAGGCTGCCGATGCATCCACTCCCGATATCCGCTTGATCCTAAGCTGAGCTACGCTCGCCGTGTTTGTCACCGTGATCACACCCGAACTGTCATCA
>JAEUSJ010000371.1 GCA_016788215.1 bacterium
TTTAGCGGACCTTATAACGGTCGACGGTCATAATATCGAAATCATATACCAGCGACCCTAAAAACCGCGTATAACATCTTTAAAAAGTACTTTGTCAATAAAAAAATGATTCCATAAGAGTTTTTTACTCTTTTTTTTGAAAAACTACAGATCGGAGAGAATCACTTACGAAATCAACTAATTCGGGTACAGACGGCGGCCTGTCTTATCAATACGGACAATGGCGTCCAAACATCTTTTCGGGCTTCTCACGCCACAGGCGTGATTCTCCGGTTTTGCCGGAGTATCCCAGATAAGATATAGGCACGACGTCTTACTTCCCAATCATGCGGAGGAAGGCCAAGACCTGATTAGATCAAGGCTTCAGTTATGCGCAGGGGCTTGTAAGACGCGGCCATTGCAGCGTTTTAGTTTTACTGAGAGTTATTCCTTTAAAAGTTTTGAATTCTGTTTGTTCTTTGAGAATATGAAATACGATTCGGGCCATTTCTTTGGCTAGGATGGTTCGTGCAATCGCCTTATTGGATCTTCTGAGTTTTGCATGGTAGAAATGTTTGATTTCCGCATAGTATTGCACCGCATGGACGGCGATCTCGGTGAAAGCGACCTTGAGATATTTGTTACCGTCTTTATTGCCTGATTTGTGTCTGATTCTTTCATTAGAATTGCTAGCTCCCGGAACTAAACGTGCATAAGAGAAGAATTGTTTTTCGTCGGGGAAGCGATCGATGCCGTCGATTTCGAGATAGACGGTGAAGGCGGATATCTTACCGATACCGGGCACTGAGAGCAGACGCTGGATATCGGCATTGGGCACGAGGTGAGGATGTAAGGATTGCTCGAGATCGGATATTTGCCCGTTCAGGAGCTCGATTTGACTCATCTGGCATTGGAGTTGGAATCGGTATGGATCCGGCATTGGCAGATCATCGGGTATGCTCATCTCTTTGAGAATTCGCAGGCTCTGATCTTGCGAGGAGAGATTGAATTTCTCCAGAAGGCGATGTATACTGTTGATGCAGCTGATTTTTTTATGCACGAAATTCAGCCGTGAGCGCATGAGATCACGCAACGGACGGAGCTCTGGGGAGATTTGATGGGCGACGGGGATCAGATTCATCCGTAAGAGTTGGGCCAGCGTGAGTGAATCGACTTTATCGGTTTTCACCTTGGCATAAGAGATGGCTTTGAGGTATTTGGCATGAGCCAGCACGAGTTCAATATCGTGTCCAAGAAGTAAGTCGCTCAGCCAATACCAGTTACAAGTAGATTCCACGACGGCTTTATGATTACCGCCGAGTCCGTGAAAATGATCCAGGATATAAGCCGGATCATTGGGTAATTTGACTTGTCGGATCACATGGCCTGATTCATCAATGGTTGTGATCCAAGATATGTTTTTATGTAAATCGATGCCTGAGTAAAACATGATACACCTCCTGGTTTTAGGTTTGATTAGATGCTTTATCCGAAAATAATTCGGATTGACCGGAATCGGGAGGTACTTTTTTATAATATCATGCGGCTTACACGTCCGCTCACCGCGCCAGCGGATGAGTTTGAGATAAAGATTTAGTTACGCGGTAAAGAAGTAA
>JAEUSJ010000372.1 GCA_016788215.1 bacterium
GTTTTTGATTTTTATGATAAATTGAAATCGTGCACGAAAGGCTATGCATCGTTTGACTACGAATACATCGGCTTCAAAGAAGGTAATCTTGTTAAACTGGATATATTGATCAACGGCGATCCGGTCGATGCGTTTTCCGGCATCATTCACCGTGATAAAGCGTACGAATGGGGACGCAAGCTCTGTGAAAAATTGAAAGATCTTATTCCGAAACAGATGTTTGAAGTGATCGTGCAGGCCGCGATCGGTTCCAAGATCATCGCGCGCGATTCCATTCGCGCCATGCGCAAAGACGTGACGGCAAAATGTTACGGCGGCGATATTTCCCGGAAGCGGAAATTGCTGGAGAAACAAAAAGAAGGCAAGAAGCGGATGAAACAGGTCGGGAAAGTCGAAATTCCGCAGGAAGCTTTTCTGGCTGTTTTGAAAATTACCGAGTAAAAATCATGTCAGATCAATTCGTAGTGGTTCTTGTAACCACGGAAAACATGGCGGAAGCGGAGACGATCTCAAAAACTCTCGTCTTTGAAAAATTAGCCGCTTGTGTGAATATCGTGGATAAAATTCGTTCGATCTATTATTGGGAAGGAAAAGTTCACGACGAGAGCGAGTACCTGCTCGTGATCAAATCGACGGCGGAGAATTTTGAGATGGTGGAAAAACGCATTAAGGAATTGCACAGTTACAAAGTGCCGGAGATCATTGCGCTGCCGATCGTAAAGGGCTCACAAGATTATCTGCAATGGCTCAGCGACAATACCCATCAGGCAAAAGCGTAAACTTGTTTCTTGTCTCCGACCGGTTTTTCCAGAGCTATTTTTTCATACGTCGTTATTATGCTCTCGGTTTTGTTTTCGGTGTATGCGCATAAATCCAAAAGAAAATTAAATGAATCCGCCTGCTGAGGGCCTTCTATTTTCAAGCCGCGTAAATTTTCCCTTGCCGTTCCCGCATATTTTTTGATTTCCACCAACATAACTTTAAAGATCGAGTAACTCTTCATGATCTGAATGAGCTTAATTGCTTTTTCACGATCGATATGCTTGATCCATTGCCTGATCTCCGGTTTCAGGTCGTCCGCCGCCGCGTTGAGCAGTTCAATGATCGGCAAGCTGATGTACCCATGCTGCAGGTCGTTATCGGAACCTTCTATCAGGCCGAACATATCCTCGAGATCATCCGTCAGTTGATACGCCATGCCGAGGTGGTAGCCGAACTGCGTCAACCGGTTGATCGAATCGGCGTTGTCGGACGTGATGCGGATGCCGAGCGAACTGGCCAACGCGAAAAGTGACGCGGTTTTTTCGTCGATGATCTGCAAAAATTCTTTTTTTGAAATGTCGAGATTGTAAAGCAGTTTATGTGAATAGATTTCGCTTTTGATCATCTTTTTGATTGTGGCAAGAAAATATTCGGTGACCTCTTGCGGCAAATGCCGGATCATGACATTAATGCTTTCGGTCAGCAAATAATCGCCGGAGAGAATCGAGGTCAGGTTGCCGATCTTTTTCTGCGCGGCAAGATGCATGCGCCGCGAATCGGTATTATCCAATACGTCGTCATGGAAT
>JAEUSJ010000373.1 GCA_016788215.1 bacterium
GGTCCCGATAAATGCGCCGCCGGTTTTTTTGTTTAAATAATTAATAATTGACATCACCTGTCCGCGCAAAGTTGCCGAAGATCCTGGTTTTAATTTCAATTCATCTGGCGCCGTTGCGGATGAAATCGCGTCGGTGTACAGTTTTTCAATGTCAGGCGCGTCGGAACGAACTTTTATATTTCGTTTTTCCAAGCGCTCTTTCGCGGCGGTCAATTTTTCTGCTGCTTTCTTCGCAATTTCAGGATGAGCCGCTATCACTTTGCGTACCATTAACAACGAATCCCAGAAGTTCTGTTCAATGGACACATTATTTTTTTCTCCGGCAAATCTCGGAATTTGGACATTGAACATTTTCTCAAATTCGCCGACAAATTTATAATATTCATCCGAACAAAATTTATGCCCGGCGCCGTGAGATGCTTTTCCCGTAATGCCGTAGGACCAGCCTTTGACCGTTCGATATACGATCGCCGTCGGCTGTTTACTATCAAGCGAATACGCCAATTTCTGTGCGGCGAAGATCTGCTGGAAATTATGCCCTTCCGGAGCGTATATGACATTCCAGTCGTGCAAATACAGGAGTTCGCGCGGATCCCACTGGACGTAATCGCCCGGTTTATCATCCTCCGCCGTGCAACGGTCGGAATCGATAGTCGATTGATTCCAGTCGACATGCAAGACCACGTTATGAAGTTGTGCCGTTGCGGCCGTCGGTAATGCTTCGTGCACGCGGCCGGGCGTCATACCGCCTTCACCTTCAATTATATTCACCATCGGCGGATTGTCAGGGAACATATCCAGCGCGCCCAATGCAAGGCCGAGTGACGCCGGCAAACCGATCCCGCTCGGGCCGGTTGCCGTTTTTACAAACGGAACCACGCAGGACGGGTGACCGTCAAGCGCTTTGGAATGAAATTGATTAAAGAGCGGCGTTTCCTGTGTAGGGTTTCGCCGGAAGCCCAACAAATCCTCCAATCGCAATTGCCTTTTTTCTCCGGCAAGAAGTTTAGGATTTCCCTGGCAGATCAATTCGTTTCGCAATGCCCACATCGCATAAAGACCCATCGCTTTATGTCCGGCGGCATACGCGATCATATCATTTTCAAAAATGTCAGGCTTGGAAAAGTCATAATCCATCATGTTATACAACAAGCCTTCAACAATCCTGCCGGACGAAAGGCTTCCGCCCGGATGGCCGGACAGCGGAACGAAATTATACAAAATCCCGCATATCGTTCGATACATTACGTCCAGTTTTTCAAAAAAAGAGACTTCTTCTTGGGTAAGCTCGGATCCTTTTTCTTTCATAATGTCGGATACATTATAAAATACGCTGCGGCGGGGGCGTAAACTAAAAGGTAATGTTTTCGCACCGGCAAATTCAGTTCGACGTTTCATACCGTATACTCCTCTAACAGACACCTGTGTTGATTTTAAGTACTTCTATTTTTCTTGCGAATCCTTGTGAAATCGTTTAATTTCTTTTATGCCAACCAAAACCGCCAATCGTAACAAATCTTTGCGCAGTTCCGAAAGAAAAAA
>JAEUSJ010000374.1 GCA_016788215.1 bacterium
GCTGCAGGTCTGGTTGTGATGGCATGCATTGTCGCTGCAGTTTGGCTTGTCGTAGTTCCTTCGATTCAAAAAAAACAGGAACCGGCTAAAAGGCCGACCTTAGCTGTCATTGCTTTTTCAGACGATACCGGTGATGAACGATTTCAGAAAGTACAAATCGGCAGGGTCATTAACGACGCAATGGTGCAGAAATTTTATGAGTTTCCTGCGGTTCAGTTGATCAGCCCTCTACGTATTGCCCGGGCAATGAAAGAACTTCAGATAGACGATCAAAGTATCGCGGGAAAAAAAGAACTTGCGGAAAAGGTAGCAAAGGAGACCAATAGCCGGCTCATGATAACAGGCAGTTTGAAAAAATTTGGAGATACTTTCATATTGGCCGCAGATCTGAACGACCTTGATGAGGAAAGATTGTTAAGTTCATTTATTCTGCAGGAAGTCAAGGAGGAAAGTATTCTCGGAAGATTGATCGATTCTCTGTGCATGAAATTTCAGATGAAGATTAGCGACGAATTTTCTTTGAAAGACACATCGAAGTTTAAATTTCTATCTATCAATGAACTTACCACCAATTCACTTGAGGCATATTCTTATTTGGTTCGAGGTTGGGAGATGTCTATGAGCGGCTTATTTCATCCCGGCATAGATGAAATGATTAAAGCCGTTGAAATTGATACGAATTTCGCGTTAGCCTATTCGCTTATTTCATGCAATGCTTCATTTAATAAAGAAGATTCACTTTCTGCGGTCTATGGGCAAAAAGCTTTTCGCTTCAAAGACAAATTCAGAGGTAGAACCAGCAAGGAGGCGTTGATTTTTCAGGGTAATCTTGGTTGGTTTGAGAATGATGTTGAGGAATGCGAAAGAAACTATCGGCTGATTACCGAATTATATCCTGACGACAGGGAAGGATATTATTACTATGGGAGCTATCTCGCCTATCTGAAAAAAGACTACAAGAAAGCACTTGAAGTATATGAAAAAGCGCGTGCTCTAACACCGGACTATTTTCCTGTGATTCGCGATATAGCCTATATTACCAAAGAGCTGCGCGGAGCGGATGAGGGCGTTAAGATTATTCAGGAATTCATAAGAAATCATCCCCACGATCAAAGCCTTGATTATGCACGAAAAATGATTGCGCAGTTTCGGGGCGTTATGTGAACAGAATCAAACAATATCGAAAACAAAAAAGGCAAGGAATTGGTTCCTTGCCTTTTTATTTTCAATGAAAAATTTACTTCTTTGCGCAGCAGGCGTCTTTTGCGGTGGTGTTTTCAGCGGCCGTAGTTTTAGCGGTCTCTTCCTTGGACATACAGCAAGCATCAGTTTTCGCCGGCGTCGCAACAACGGCAGGTTCCTGATTTTGAAATGTAAATGCAAATACAGCGCCGGCAACAGCTAGTATTGCAACGGAAGCGATCAGCATAATTTTCTTTTTCATATAACTCCTTCAGTTGATTTGATAATTACCTAATGATCTAAAAATTTGGATTGAGTATCAAGTATTTTCTTTTCATGATTTTGGCCTGAATAT
>JAEUSJ010000375.1 GCA_016788215.1 bacterium
TTTCTTGAGTCTTCCGGATCGAGCGCGCGAACTTCAGAATCGTCGGATAATTTTGTTATCTCAGATACACTGAAATTTTGAATTTTAAATGTTGAATTGTGAATTTTTATTTTTCCGATTTGAATGACATGCGACGCGATCCTGATGCCGAATTCCTCCAGTAATTTCCTTGCAATGCTTCCCAAAGCTACCCGCATCGCCGTCTCCCGCGCGCTGGAGCGTTCGATCACGGGCCGAATATCATCGAATCCGAATTTGAGTATGCCGGCAAGATCAGCATGGCCCGGACGGGGAAGCGTAACTTTTTTTATTTTGTTCTTATCCCTTTGAGCCTCGACCGGCATAACGTCTTTCCAGTTTTCCCAATCTTTGTTCCATACGAGCAAGCCGATCGGGGAACCGATGGTTTTGCCAAGGCGCAAACCGGAAATAATTTCCGCGCGATCGGATTCGATCTTCATGCGCCCGCCGCGGCCGTAGCCTTGCTGCCGGCGATAGAGCTGGTGATCAATATATTCAGCGGCCAATTCCAGTCCAGCCGGAATACCTTCGATAATTCCGACCAAGCCTTTGCCGTGCGATTCGCCGGCGGTTAAAAAACGGATCATAGAATCGTAACCCAGTTTGTTTTTTTTTAATCTAAATACATTCGGTTTGAAATTCAATGTTCTAATCGTTTCCATACATCTTTTCAGAATTGCCTTTATGACGGAAATAGATTATCTTTGCGTCCATGTAAGCTTTATTTTGAAACAACTTAGGATTTTGAGTCCCATGAAAAATTTTCTGATGTTCGTCATCTTACTTTTTATTATTCAAGCCGCAGCATTCGCTCAGTGGCAGAAGATCTTGACCACGGATAAAGGCGGCAGTTCCGTTCACGTAATTTCCATCGATTTTGACGACAACGGCGTTTGGCTCGGCGTGCATAACGGCGGAGTAAAACAATTTACCGGGATCAAAGAAACCGCCACATTCACCAAAGAGAGCGGTTTATTGTCGGATAAAATTCGCGCGATCGCCGTTGACAAATCAGGCAGAAAATGGATCGCCACGGATAACGGGCTCGATATGTGGGACGGCAAAAAGTTCACGCACAATCAGAAAAACGATATTACTCTTTTGACCAACGATATAACCGCCCTGCATGTGGACGACGATAATCAGGTGTGGGTTGGCACGGATAAAGGGCTGGTGCGCATCAACGGCGACCGATGGTCGGTCTTTGATACGAAGAACACCAACAAACTACTGCCATCCAATTCGATTCGCGCGATTCACTCCAATTGGCACGGCGCGATATGGGTTGCCACCGACGAGGGGCTTGCGCAATTTACCGAGAAAGTTTGGAAAAATTATAACCAGAAACTGAACGGCCTGCCGTCCAACGATATTCACGACGTCTTCGTTGCATCCGACGGGATTGTCTGGATCGCAACGGAAAAAGGCGTTGGCAAGTTTGACGAAAAAACCTGTACGCAGTTTTTAAAAGACATTCCGATGAGTTCG
>JAEUSJ010000376.1 GCA_016788215.1 bacterium
ATGGGAGAGGTCGAGGACGTCGCGGCGGCGGTTGCGTTTTTAAGTTCGGACGAAGCAGACTATATCACCGGCACCACACTCTACGTGGACGGCGGCATGTGTCTGTATCCTGAATTCCGTTTCGGTGGATAAATCTTGAAGCTAATAGATCATTCGTTCAATGACAGAAAAAAATAAGAAAACAAAAGATCAAATACTTACCGGTTCCTCGGAAATAATTCCAAACGGTTCCACCAAGTATGAAGAAGAGGAACTCGGCGCGTATCTTCATCTGAAGATCGAAGAGAAACAGCAGCCGGATAGAAAGCTGGAAAAAGCGATCATCCCTGATGCCGTTAGGAAAAAGAAATTCTGGAGGCGTTTTCACACACAAAGAAAAGTATTTGCGTCGCGCACAGCGGAGTTCCTCAAAGACAGCCGCAAAATGTTTTTGGTCTGGTTGATTATTATCGGGATGATCCTGGTCACATTTTATTTTGAATGGGATAGAGGCATCGCGGGCGGATCGATCGTGATCTTTGGTATCTTGTCCAGCGCATTCTCATGGCTTGCGGCCGGATTATTAAGCCTTATCGGATTGATCCCGTTCGTCGGGCCTTTGCTGGTGACAATTTTAAGTTCATCGCTTCTCTGGATCATCAATGGCTTAGGTTATTTTGTTTCGGTCGTGGCCATCAAAGCCGGACATGGAAAAACGGTGTTAAACTACCGCTTGTTGGTAATTATTTTCTTAACGGGTTTGGTCACCGGTTACGTCGTGGCCAGAATAATTCAATAGCATTAACCTCAAAGGCTGTATGATCCGTTCATTTTTTTTCGTTGCTGTGTCATGTCTATTCACCCTGTCTTGCGCACCAAAAAAACTAATGACTGAAGAATCTCTGCGGACCAAGGCCTTGGAATACGCGCAGGAACTCATCCTCATCGATACTCACGTGGATACGCCTTACCGACTACGGGAAATAATGGAGGATATTTCGCAACGTACAGCGGGCGGCAATTTTGATTATGTACGCGCCAAAGAGGGTGGACTGAATGCGCCCTTTATGTCCATTTATGTTCCGGCGGAGTATGAGAGAAAAGGCGGAGCAAAATTATTGGCCGACACGCTGATCGATATGGTTGAGAAATTTACTACAGATTGGCCGGATAAATTTACGATGGCTTATTCAACATCGGACGTGAAAAAACAATTCGCAACAAAAAAGATATCGTTATGTTTAGGAATGGAAAACGGTTCGCCGATAGAACATGACCTTAAGAATCTGCGTCATTTTTATGATCGCGGCGTTCGTTATATTACACTGGCTCATTCGAAAGACAATCATATTTCTGACTCGTCGTACGACACGTCGAGAACATCTCACGGACTCAGCGCATTTGGAAAAGACGTAGTGCTTGAAATGAACCGGCTCGGCATCATGGTTGACGTGTCCCATATTACCGATGAGGCGTTTTATGATGTGATGGACATTTCCAAGGCCCCGGTGATCGCCTCTCAT
>JAEUSJ010000377.1 GCA_016788215.1 bacterium
TCTGTTCCCGCAAGAATGAGCGGGAATGCGGTCATGATGAACGAAAATATGAATAGTTTTTTCTTCATAAATGCCTTACAAAATATTCTGTAATTAAAGATTATGTGAATGTAATTGAGGCTGAAATATAGAACAAGGAAAAATATTACGTCTTTGTAAAAAGAACGATCCGGTTGGAATTTGTGCCTTTGGAATTATTTTTGATTCCCCAAATGTTGGACGTTTTTGTGAATTGCTGCTGATTAATTACAATCCCTTTGCATTCAAATCCTGCTTTTATTCCCAGTGGGACAACGTATTCTTCAAGTTTGATCTTCCCATTCTTCACCTCGCCAACTTCAAACGCAACCCAGCCGCCTTTTCGTGTAATACGGAATAATTCCGCAAAAACGCCAAACATAACTTCGGCCCAATCTTTCAGAGTTTTTGACATGGTTACTTTTTTTGCTACCTCACCGGCGTTAATATCATTAAACCAGAAGCGGAGCCAGTTATCGTCTGCATACTGCACGACATCTAAGAACGGCGGTGACGTAACGGTTAATTGAATATGTTCGGAAGGAATTTTTTTGGTAGTTCGCGCATCACCAGTTAAGAAAGCTGCGTGTTCACCCATACGACGCAATATACCAATCTCCGGCTCGGTTACACCTCGTAATAACTGTTTCGATTTTTTGAGAATTATTTTTTTTGTGTCGCGATATTCGGGTTTTTGTTTTCTTTTTTTATTGATCCGTTTCTGCCGCTCTGCAGCAACAGCCTGATTGGGTGGAAATGTATAGACGGAAAAAAAACCCGAGGAATGGCCCGTTAGACGATTCGTGGCAACCATACGAATCCAGCGATCCAGATCATCTTCTAATCCTGATCTTTTTCTTTTCTTTAGGTATTTTTTAAGCCCTACAATTTCCGACTCGGTTTTCGAATGATAAAACATGGAAAGATCTATGTCAGCGCGTTCGTTTTTTTCAAAAGGAATTGCGCCGAGTCTGTTTTCCACTTCCTGCGTGTCTGGAATATAAAATCGTGGAAAGGACAATATACGGCTAAGCGGATTTACATCATTTGCGATTACGTTACGTTCAAGTAACGCTGCCTCGATCACCGTCGTTCCTCTCCCGCTGAAGGGATCATATACTACATCGCCTTTTTTTGAAAAAATTTCTATAAAAAACTTTGGGAGTTGCGCTTTGAAGCAAGCACGATAGGAGATCTCATGAAGCGAAGATGCCTGGCGCTGTTTGGATGTCCAGAATTCACCTACAAACTTCGGATAGAACTCTCCATCTAATTCTAACCGCTCTTTCTGATGTTTTTTGTACGTGGAAAAAAAGTTCATCCGCAGATTGGACGTTCGCGTTAGGACTTAAATCTGCTCAACAGCAGATCATTCGTCGGGTACTGGCGGATCAAGTCCAGCGCGCTGCTCATAGCGTCTTTAGGCATCATTCTCGCCAACGACCGGCGTAAAGCATAATGTTTATCCGTGGCGGGCCC
>JAEUSJ010000378.1 GCA_016788215.1 bacterium
AAGGCCGCAAGCATTTCCTTTGACAGCGCGTCATGCTCTTCGCCCGCGATGACGATCTCATACGAAAGGCCGGTTTCAAAATCATAGGCCATTAGAAACTGCGCATACACCATCGGAACTTTAGAAATCGTTTCCGAAAAACAGGTACCGATCGCTTCAGCCATTTCTGCAAACTCTTCCTTTCCCGTGATACGGCTCAGCCGGATCAGGTTCAGCGCGGCGATGGAATTGCCGGATGGAATCGCTCCGTCGTAAATCTCTTTTGGCCGCGTAATGAGTTTTTCGGCGTCCGATCCGGTAAAGTAGAAACCGCCGTTTTCTTTGTCCCAAAAAAATTCCGTCATCGTTTTGTTCAGTTCCAGCGCAGACTCGAGATACTTCACTTCGAAGGTCGCTTCGTACAGATCAAGTAAGCCCCACACCATAAACGCATAATCATCGAGATGCGCGGGCAAACCGGCCGCTCCCTGGCGGTACCTTTTTAATAACCGTCCATTCGGATCACGTAAAGTTGACAAGATGAAATCGGCCGCGCGCCGGGCGGCATCGGCGTATTCAGGTTTATCGAAAACCTGCGCGCCTTTTGCAAGCGCCGCGATCATCAACCCGTTCCAGTCGGTCAGAATTTTGTCGTCCTTCAGTGGGTGAATGCGTTTTTCTCGAACGTCAAAAAGTTTTTTCCGGATGGATTCAATTTTAGTTTTAAACGCATCTTCGCTTAGATTGGCTTCGTGGGCTAATACATCGGTATCTTTGTTAAGGAAAGGAATATTGGTTCCTTTAAATTCACGTGTGGCTTCTTCGTAGTAATTGCCTTCCGCAGTTATATTAAATACATTGCAGAACAATTCCGCATCCGATGAGCCCAGGATAGTTTCCAGTTCGGCCTTTGTCCAGAGATAGAATTTCCCTTCTTCGCCTTCGCTGTCGGCGTCTTCGGCGGAATAAAATCCTCCCGCCGCATCGGTCATATCGCGCAGAACGTATTCAAATATTTCTTCCGCGGTTTTCTTATACAAAGGATTTTGCGTGACCTGATAGGCGTCGGTGTACGCCATGGCGATCATGGCTTGGTCGTAAAGCATTTTTTCGAAATGGGGGAGAAACCATTTAGCATCGGTCGAGTAGCGGTGAAATCCAAAACCGATCTGATCATACATTCCGCCGTTACGCATCGCCTTTAATGTTCTTTCCGCCATCCTAAGCGCGTCGGCGTTCTCTGAGCGTTTATAATAACGCAGAAGAAAAGAAAGATTATGCGCGGTGGGAAATTTCGGCGAACTGCCAAAGCCCGCGTACTGAGTATCGAATTGACTTCGAAACATGGCAAATGCCGAATCAAAAATAGACGGGCTCAGCGCGACAGGGTGACTGCTTACGGCTCGATTTTGAATGGCCGCGGTGATGTCGTTGGCTGACTTCAGGACGTCGTCCTTGCGATTTGCCCATGCGTCGGCGATAGCAGGAACAAGTTCCATCATCCCG
>JAEUSJ010000379.1 GCA_016788215.1 bacterium
TCACGAGGCCTCATGGCGTTTTTGGTTAATGCCTATCAGGAAGAAGAAGCGCCGACCGGCGACGGGAAAACGGAAGTTCGAACCGTGATGAAATTTCATCCCAAACTCGCGCCAGTGAAAGCAGCGATTTTGCCCTTAGTCAGGAAAGACGGTATGCCGGAGATCGCTATGAAACTGTATAATGAACTGAAAAATCATTATAAAGTATTTTATGATGAAAGCGCGACGGTTGGCAAACGCTATCGCCGTCAGGATGAGATTGGTACGCCATTCTGTATTACGATCGACAGCGAGACGTTACAAAATCAGACGGTCACAGTTCGTGAACGCGATTCGATGGTGCAGGAAAGAATTACGATGGATCGCGTATTGAATTATTTAAATGAAAAACTGATATTCTAAATGTGCGATTCAGAGTGTCTGTGTACCGTTCACCGATGAAAAACAACCGTTGACCGAAAAACGATTTCAGTATTAAGTAATTAGACTAAATTTACAACGTATCAAAAAATTCAGTTAGAAATAATATGACCATTCAAAACGAGAAAGTTGATCTCACATCGTTAAAAATTAACAGACAGGCGAATTATTCTGAAGAGCCTCCGGAAAAAAATAGAACGAAAATGTTCGTTATCTTAGGCGTCTTAGTTCTGGTTGTGATCGGAGTCTGGTTAATAGTTCCCATGTTTCAATCGGTAAAGACGGTAAACACCACAACAGCCTCGATGATGTTACCAGGGCAATCAAGCGGCGTTCTGACCGCAAGCGGCTACATTGTTCCACAACGCAAAGCGTCGGTGGCATCCAAAGGAACAGGGCGATTGGTTTATCTGGGCGTTGAAGAAGGCGATAAGGTAAAACACGGCCAGGTTATAGCCCGTCTGGAGGACAACGATGTGCAGGCGCAGATGGAACAGGCGAATGCAAATTTGGGCGTGGCGAAAGCGCAACTAGGACAGGCAGAAGCGGACATGGAAAAGGTGCAGAAGGAATATGATCGCAGCGAGTCATTTTGGAAATCCAAAGTGATCACCGATTCGGATTTTGAGATCGTGAAGGCTCAATACAAATCGGCTGTCGCGGGCGTGAACTCGGCAAAGGCAAATGTACAATCGTTTGAAGCTGTCATAAATGCCGCGCAGGTTCAAATTGAAAACACTGTAATTCGCGCGCCTTTTGATGGAACGGTTCTGACCAAAAACGCCGACGTCGGTGAGATTGTAGCGCCTTTTGCCGCCGGCGCCAATTCCAGAGGTAACGTCGTGACGATTGCCGATATGACGTCACTTCAGTTGGAAGCGGACGTTTCCGAATCCAATATTGAACGCGTGAAGATCAATCAACCGTGCGAGATCACGTTGGATGCATTTCCTGAAATAAGGTATCGGGGCGAGGTATGGAAGATCGTTCCCACGGCCGATCGAGCAAAGGCGACCATTTTGACTAAAATAAAATTTTTGGAAATTGACAATAAAGTTCT
>JAEUSJ010000037.1:0-2255 GCA_016788215.1 bacterium
AAAAGCGAGACAAGCCGTGACAACAAATAATCCCCAGCTCAGCGCAGAGATGAAAACGCTGGAAAATAGTCCGCGGTAAACCGTTTCCGGTTTTTGCGATGCGGCTATACGCTGCCAGACACTCATGTCGGAAATAAAAGTTGGAACATTGATCACCCATACGCCCAGAAGAAAAGCGGGCAGTTCTTCACGCCAGGTAAATTGTTTTATTTCATCCGGAATGTTGGCAAGGTTGACCGCCCAGCCTTCATGGCCGCGCACGAAATAAAAATAAAAACCAAGCAAAGCGGCGAGAAACAGCCAGATGGAAACCATTTGAATGCGGTCCGTCACGATCACAGCGCGAAAACCGCCGTAAGATGTGTAGGCGAGGCCAATCAGCGCCAATACCGACACGGCCAGCCACATAGGAATTTCAGGAATCAGACTTGCTAGAAAACGGGAGCCGACGGTTAGTTCCACGGCAAAGGCGCCGAGAAAACCAAGGCTTGTGCACGTCGCACCGATCATGTACAAAGAACGGGAATTGAATTCATGTCCTAAGAACTCATGAAGCGTGGGGCGATGATCGTAGGCCGACAACTTTATCCAAATTCGTTTTGCGACAAAACGCACACAGAAAAGTCCGATCGAAGTTGTGATCACAGTCCAGAACAGCCACACGCCCAGTTCCGGCGCCAATTCAAAAAAGGCAAGAACGACCGTCGCCAGGGAAATGCTGGTAGCAACGGTGCTGGAAGAAAATTCAGCCGAATTTCTTATTTCAGCCTGATGTCCTCCGGTCAAAGGAATGAGATCGGCCAGATTGCGGTTCCTTCTGCCAAGAAAGAAACCGACAAATAAATAAACGGAAAAAGCGCAGAGAAGCGCCGCCGCAACAGTTACCGTCATGATGGGTTTTTACTTTTTTTGTTGATGCGCAGTTCGACATTGATGCGCTGTTTCAATGCGGGAGGAATGTGCGGAAATTTACCGGCGGCTATATCCACTAGCACGGGAATTTCGGATCCGGGATAAACCTCTACAGCCCAGCCGTTCTCGACAAGAACGCTGAATACCGCAATCTCTTCCAGCAAATACTGGGTCGATAAGGCAATGGCTGTTTTTTTGTCCACTACGGGGCCTTTTTTATTTTTCATCTGGCGAGAAATAAATTCAGTCGATGTTTTATCGATCGATTCTCGAAATTCAAAGCTGGATACAAATAGTTCATCGAGGATCTTTTTCGCCTTATGGTATTCCGGCGAGTCAAGATACGGCTTCCAGCGCGTCACTCGAAATTGTTCTTTAGTAAGTCGCGACAGATATTTTTCGGACTCTTTTAAAAAAGCATCGCCCATGCGCAGCGATTCAATTTCAGCTTCTTTGGCCTGTCGGTTGTAGAAAATATGTTCGTTATAACGCTGAAGATAATCGCCTACTACAATCAGGCATTCATCAAAGTGGCTCGAAATCCATTCGAGTAGTACCTGGAACGATTCGCTGCGGAATTGCGGGTTACCAATGCTGATACCGAGATAACATCGGCGGTGCAGAAACAGTTCTTTCTGCGTGATCGACGGCGCGATACTCTCGATGCGTACAGTGTATTCGGTTAATAACTCTTTATTTGTTGTCAAGTTCGTTCCAGAGCTTTCCGATGTGTTTGAGTTTTTTCACGGTTTCATTGTATGTAAAACTCGTGCCGTAGTGCACACGGTCTTCTTTGGCGTTCATCACGGAGTTATCTGCAAACGCCACCACGTTACCGCCGCGGAGTTTATAAAACCAAAGGTTATTCATCTCGACGGATTCATGCAGAAGGATATCGTCAAACTGTTTGATCTGCGGATATCCCCATTTGATCTCGATCTTTTTCATCGCTTCGTTGAATCGAGGCAGGCGCTGTTCATATTTTTTATGATTCTTTTCCAGAAAACGTTTGAAATTGGTTGTGAATTCCTTCAACACCTCTTTGCGATTGGGCGAAAGGTACATGATCTCCAGTTTTTCAAAATGCCCTTCCCATAAAAAGCTGTGATCGAAAAAATCAAAATTAGAATTATCCGTGAACATACGGTGGTCACGAATGGCGCCGACAATGTGCGTGATGCGCGACCGGTTTTTTTCTTCCCATTTCGCCAGTTCATTGGGTGAAATGCGCGGGACGTAGCCTTGTAAATTTTCCAGCAGGTCCAACGAAAGGTCGAGGTAGAACGGCGGCGTGGAACTCAGCAACGATTTGACGTGGCTGTCAAGCAGTCCTTCCTGGTCAA
>JAEUSJ010000037.1:2354-4481 GCA_016788215.1 bacterium
ACGAAAGGTCGAGGTAGAACGGCGGCGTGGAACTCAGCAACGATTTGACGTGGCTGTCAAGCAGTCCTTCCTGGTCAACAACGGTCGGCCGCGGCGTGGTAAGAAAATTTTCCAGTTCGTTGTCAATATGCCGCGCTTTGATCTCGTCGCCGACAACGCTGGACTCTTGCGACTTGATGATCGGCCAAAGCGGATCAAATTTTTCAAAGAGATCATGGAGTTCCGTGTCGGCCTCGCCGAGCAGTTTGGACATGGCGCGCATGTCGTCGATGGAATCGATGCCGGATTCCATCACCTGAATCGCAACCATGATCTTGCAAAGGGGATCGAGTTCGATTCTTTCAAAACTCTTGATTACCATCACGGCTTTCCCTGGCTGCAGAACGGCCGAACCCGCTTCGACCATCCTGTAGGAAGAACCGCCTAAGCCTAATTTGGATGCAACTTCATCGGAGGAAAGTACCATGAAATTTCTCATCCGCTGCAAGACCAGTCCTAATGCCTGCATAAGTGGATTTTTGAAGACTCTCTTAACGGGCTCCAGTTCCTTTGAGGGGGATTTTGATCGGCTCACGGCTTTTCTTAAAATTTTGTTTAGTATTGATTTAGTCTTGTTATTTTGCCTTGGGTAACTTAGCCAATTATAACAAAAAAGTCAAAATAATAAAACATGGAGATTGACATAAAAAAAAGTTGACGTATATTGGAACGTAGTCGTATTGCTGATCTCAAAAACATATTTAACCACAAAGCGCACAAAGAAAAACCACAAAGTTCACGAGAAGAAAAACGTAAAGAAATTTGTGTCTTTTGTGGTTATACGTATTCAGATTTGATATCAGTGAACTGCCGGCAGGAGAAGCCCGGCTCGAAGTCAAGATTCGGGATATGCTTTCGCAACGTTACACTTCTTCTGTTATCGATATAAGAATTGGAGAGCCGCAAAATCCATAGAAATAAAAATCGATTAACGCCGTTTGCCGGACACGATGAAACCATTACTCATAAAGGCTGTTGCGGGTACTGATTCACCATACTGTTAAAAGACCTTGCTAAATGCCTCATAGTTCAGTACTATTATTTTTATGTTTTATATTCTATCAATTGTCGATACCTTTCACAGGTTTGGTTCATCGTTGGCTCAAAAAATAAATAGTCTTAGTAAGGGCTCGGTGGTCGATTTGAATAAGATGTCCGACACCATATCAAAAATTTCGTCTTGGCTGATGGTATACGTTTGTGCAGGATTAATTTCCGGCTGCTCGGTGAAAACCATGGCTGTGAATTCTATAGCCGACGCCCTCAGTGAGGGTAATGCCGGCGTCTATGCGACGGATGACGATCCGGAGTTGGTCGGCGACGCTTTGCCGTTTGCACTCAAGACGATGGAATCTCTTTTAGAAGCCACGCCGCGGCACAAAAAACTGCTTATCGCCACTGCGTCCGGTTTTGTCATGTATGCGCACGCGTACATCGTACGTCCGGCCGATGCGATGGAGTCGACCCATTTCGATGTTGCACGTGAACAGCGCGCGCGCGCCAAACGACTTTTCCTTCGGGCGCGAGGCTATGGACTGCGGGCGCTCGAACTTAACTATGCGTCCATTTCCGATTCGTTATTAAACAATCGGACTTCTATGCTGTCCAGATGCAGTAAGGAAGACGTTCCGGCCCTGTATTGGACAGCGGCCGCATGGGGCTCGGCCATTTCCGTAGCTAAGAGTGACATGGTTCTGGTGAGTAATTTCCCCGTTGCCGCGGCCATGATGGAACGCGCCTTGCAGCTTGACGAGGCGTGGGGTCAGGGAGCCATTCACGAGTTTTTTATTATCTTGTCTGCGGGAAAGTCGGAATCGGAAGGCGGCGGAATCAAGCAGGCAGAACGCCATTTTAACAGAGCAATGGAACTTAATGGCGGACGATCCATCAGTCCGTTAGTTACCATGGCAGAATCCGTTTGCGTATTGAAGCAGGATCGAATAAAGTTTGAACAGTTATTGAAACAAGCGCTGGAATTTGACGTCCATCGGTATCCCGAAAACCGGCTGGCGAATATATTCGCTCAGCGTAAGGCGCAAAATCTAATGCTCAATATTGACAATCTCTTTTTTGCAGATGGCGATGGAT
>JAEUSJ010000037.1:4575-21166 GCA_016788215.1 bacterium
TGGTGAATATATTCGCTCAGCGTAAGGCGCAAAATCTAATGCTCAATATTGACAATCTCTTTTTTGCAGATGGCGATGGATCAGAAAGATAGTTTTGAATAAGAATTCTGATAATTTATGTAACCAACGCGAGGAGCATATCCCATGATTTTCGGTATTATTCGGCCGGTTGTAATCTATTTATTTCTCCAGATATTTTGCACGGTTTCCATGTTTACAATGGATTCCGCGGAATTCGAAAGCTCACGATCTGTCGTGATAAAGATGGCGACGCTGGCCCCCAGCGGTTCCGCGTGGCATGAGAATCTTAAGGAAATAGCTTCAGAGTGGAACCGCGCCAGCGGCGGCGCTGTGACGCTTCGTATCTATCCGGACGGTGTTGCCGGCGACGAATCGGATATGGTGCGCAAGATGCGTATCGGGCAGCTGCAGGGCGCCATGATCACCAATGCGGGCCTTAGCCGCTTCGTATCTGAAGCGAACGCGCTGACCATTCCGCTGGCGGTGGACTCATGGGAGTCATTGGACCGTGTACGCAACGCCATGAAACCGCGGCTGGAAAAACTTTTGGAGGAACAAGGGATCGTCGTACTTAACTGGGGGGACGCTGGATGGGTACGCTTTTTTGTGAACAATCCCGATCCTTCGGTCAAGACCGTGCAAAAAGCGAAACTTTTCGTCTGGTCGAGCGACGACGGCACAGCGGATGTATGGAAGGCTTCGGGCTTCAATGCTATTCCGCTCGCGTCTACGGACATTCTGCCCGGACTGCAAACCGGTATGATCAACGCATACAATTCCACAGCAACTATGGCGCTGGCAAGTCAGTGGTTTGCATTTACTCCCTACATGATCGATATGCCGTGGGCGCCGCTGATCGGCGTGACCGTGGTAACAAAAGACACGTGGGAAAAAATTCCGGAAACGACGCGCGTCGAATTAAAACGAATCGCCGAAGACGCAGGGCAGCGTTTGCAAAAGGAAGTTCGTCGAATAGAAGATCAGGCTATCTCCGAAATGCAGAAACGCGGATTGAAAGTCATCAAACCCAGTGAAGATCAATACAAAGAATGGCAAAAAGTCGCACAGGCATCTTATCCCAAGATTCGGGGATCTCTCATCCCGACCCAATGGTTTGACGATGCGATGCGTGCCGCGAAAGGCGAGAAATAATCTATGAGCGTTGACAGTTTGAATCAAAATATTCTCACGGAAAGACGCGTCTCGTCCAGGGCCGATAGGTTTCTGACCATTCCCGTGGTAACGGGGCTTTTGGTGATGGCGTTGATTCCGCTGGTTATGACCATTGCGCGATGGGTACCCGATTTAACCATTGCCGGAGCCGCCGGCTGGGTTCAGCATCTGACTTTGTGGTTGGGTTTGTTAGGTGCAACGGTGGCGACGTTACGGCGCCGCCATCTTTCAGTGACCGTCATACAACTTTTTAATGCAAACCGGTTCACACCGGCAGTGGATCTCATTGCGGGCGCCGGCGCTGTCGGGATCCTGATCTGTTTAATGATTGCATCTATCCATTTGGTCATTGCCCAATACCCAAGTCCTGAAAACCTCGCAGGCTGGTTCCCGATTTGGCTTGCGCAAACCGCCATGCCCGTAGGATTTCTCGCGATGGCCGTCTCGACGGTAGTGGCATCTGCAGCAAATTGGCGTAAGCGTTTGCTGCTCGCCGGGCTGTCGCTGTTATTCGGCCCGATTCTGGCGTTATTACCGGAGAGTCTATACCAATTTATAACCATTCCTGGAAGCATTGCACTTCTCGGCCTGGCTTTACTCGGGATGCCGCTGTACGCTGTTCTTGGCGGCGCAGGTCTGCTATTATTTTTTACAATGGATATTCCTATTGCGGCGGTTTCTGCGGAAACTTACCGGATAGTTACTCAACCGGTATTGCCGAGCATTCCTTTATTCGCGCTAGCAGGATCCGTGTTGGCCGCCGGCGGCGCGCCGCAGCGTCTGGTTCGTCTCGTGCAAGCCTGGACCGGTTGGTTACCCGGCGGGGTCGTGCTGTCAACGGTGATCGGTTGCGCGATATTTACCGCAATCACCGGCGCGTCGGGCGTGACGATTATCGCTTTGGGCGGATTGCTCTTGCCGGTACTTATGGCATCGAAATTTGATCGCCGCTTCAGTATCGGACTGCTGACCGCATCCGGTTCTGTTGGTTTATTATTACCGCCGAGCCTGCCGGTAATATTGTACGGCATTTACGGACACGTTGCTATCGATCAGTTATTTATCGCCGGTCTGGTGCCCGGCTTGCTTTTGATACTCATGCTCAGCACGTACAGCGTATACCGCAGCCGCGCTCAGAAAAATCCAAGGCCGCCCTTTGATTTTAATGAAGCTCTTAAAGCTACGTGGATGTCAAGAGGGGATCTGATCCTTCCGTTGTTAATATTTGTTGGCCTGTTTGGCGGATTCCTGACGGTTGTCGAGACCGCGGCGTTTACGGCGTTGTGGGCTATATTGCTGGAGGTCGTTATTCACCGGCAACTGGATCTGCGGCGTAAGTTGCCGGCGGCTATGATGGACTCGGCTGTGCTTATCGGCGCGCTGCTGGCGGTACTGGGAATGGCCCTGGGATTGGTCTCATATCTTGTGGATGAGCAGATTCCTACGAGAGTCACGGAATGGGTCGTGAGCACCATTGAATCCAAATTTGTTTTTTTGCTGATACTTAACGCGCTGCTACTTTTGGTCGGCGCGCTTATGGATATTTTTTCAGCTATCGTCGTGGTAGTGCCTTTGATCGCGCCTATCGGGCTCGCGTTTGGCGTTGATCCCGCGCACCTTGGTATTATTTTTCTTGCCAATCTTGAACTCGGCTACCTTACGCCGCCGGTGGGTATGAATCTCTTTTTCTCTTCTTTGCGCTTCGAGCGTCCTCTGGTGGAGATCTTCAGCACGGTCGTTCCGTTTCTAATCATTTTTGTTGCTTGGGTGCTACTGATCACGTATGTACCGGCGTTGACGGTTGATGTAGTCGGAATGTTCCAATAACCTGCAAGGCTAAGCGGGTACATTTGACTTTCGCGTCATGCCGATATTTTGCTAAAGAAAATTGTATGGATAAGATGAAAAAACCGGTCACGACCATCGATGAGTATATCGAGTCGTTCCCGATTGACGTACAGGATATGCTGCAGACCTTACGCCGAACCATAAAAAATTCTGCGCCGAAAGCGGTTGAAGCGATCAGTTATCAAATACCGACATTCAAACTGCACGGAAATCTTGTTCACTTTGCCGCTTACAAAAATCATATCGGATTTTATCCCACCTCGTCACCTATCAAAGTATTTGCCAAAGAACTTACTCCGTACAAAACGTCCAAAGGCGCGATCCAGTTTCCCATCGGGGAACCGTTGCCGCTGGCGCTGGTGCGGAAGATCGTGAGATTCAGGGTCAAAGAAAGTACGGAAAAGGCTAAGAGAAAAATTAAATAGCGCCGCCATGGCGTCGCTCACTTCGGTTCCATCACGGCGTTTTTCCAAGGCCTGAAGACCAGAATACAAAAAACACATTTGCGAAGTAACATGTATTGGTATTCCCGGCCTTGAAAAAAATGCTGAGGAAACCCGAGTTCGCAGCATTATCATTTGCGAAAAACGGCTTCCCGTCACGTTCAATTTTGATGAATCGTAAAGATAGAGATTCGTTTTTCGCAACCGTTCTGCGAACGAGGGTTTAGGCGTTTTTTTCACAGCCGCTATTTTCTTTGCTGCTTTCTTTTGTGCCAAAAGAAAGCAGATCCAGGTGTTTACTTTATAGCGAGGCTGTCATCATACGAAAACCCTGTGAAGTCTTTTCTTTCTTTTGCTGGCATCCCGCCATTCGGCGGGACAGGCGCCAGAAAGAAACAAATGCTCCAAAGGCGCATCAGCCTTCGGCTGAGAAAAGAGCCATGGCTATGGAAAAACGCCGGAACCGGAGTTCGCTAATGTTGGCGGCAGAAAACAGTTCTTTACATTTTAGAGTTGCCATAAGTTTACAATCTGTTCCACGTTTTCTGCTGAAATGATATCGCGAATTCCGGTTCGATCCCGGCGTTTTTTCAAGGCCAAAAGGAAATCGAATTGAAAACAAAACCTATGCCGTCCCTGACGGGACTTAAACTTCGCAATTGAATTTTATCTACATCTATTTTGCGCGTAACGGCGCTTAATGCCAGGCCCCGGCAGGGGCGATCTATTTATAGAATTGAAATGATCAAAAAAATTCGAGCCCCGGAGGGGCGGTATGATTTCTAAAATATCTTGAATGAGGCTAAAGCCGTCCTTAATAACTTTTCGATTGCCCCACGCTTAAGCGTGGGGCAATGATGAGAAAAAAATCCGGGCTTTTAGCCCGTCAAACACATATCCAAATTCTTCAGGGCGGAAAATGCATTTGGAAATCCGATTTTTTAGGTTCTGAATAATCCCTTGATAATGGCCTCTCCGCGCTGTACATTATCCCCGTCTATGAGCCGTTCTTTTCTATCGTAGGAATATTATCATGAAAACCATTCTCCTACTTTTACTTATTACAACAACCGGCTTCTCCCAAAAGCTGATACTGACGGAACGCGCCGATCCGGCAAAACTCGAAGCCACCGTACGATTTCTCGCCGACACCATCGGCGGGCGAAGCTACCAACAAAAACCCGCGCTCAAACGCGCATCGGAATACATTCAGCAAAAATTTACCGAATTGGGCCTTACGCCAAAACTTCAGACTTACGTCGTGAACGGCGAAGAGTATGAAAATATCTTCGTCGAGATCGCCGGGGAATCCGACAAGGCCTTCGTCATCGGCGCGCATTACGACACGTATTCCGATCTGCCCGGCGCGGATGACAATGCGTCCGGCGTCGCGGGGCTGATCGAAACCGCCCGGCTCGTGTCGCAATCGGGCAAGCCTTCCTACACGCTCGTCTTCGTAGCTTTCACGCTGGAGGAACCGCCCTTTTTCAGAACAGAGAATATGGGCAGCTACCGATTAGCAGAAATGATGAAAAATTCCGGCCGCGCCGTCATAGGCATGGCAAGCATCGAGATGATCGGTTATTTTTCCGATAAGAAGATACAGGAATATCCGTCGTCGCTCTTCAAGATATTTTATCCGTCGGAGGGAAATTTCATCGCGTCGGTGTCTAATTTTTCTTCTTTGTCGCTGGCGGACACCTACCAGGATCATGCGGAACTTCTCGGCGAGATCCCGTGCTCGCAACTCGCCGCGCCGTCCGCCGTGCAAGGAGTCGACTTCAGCGATCATATGAATTTCTGGCGCTTGGGGATCGACGCCTTCATGATCACCGATACGGCTTTCCTGAGGAACCGTCACTATCACACGCGCAATGACAAAGCCGATAACTTAGACTACCTGCGCATGAGCTTCGTCGTCAATGCGCTGGCGAATATGGCGATGGGGAAGTTTTGAAATAGGAAACCCTTGATAATGGAATAAGCGCCATGTACATTATCCCCGATAATTAAAGTTCTTTTCTATCGTAGGAAATTAAATATGAAGCTGTTACTAGTATTAATCTTCTTCACGTGTTCCTGCTTGCAAAAAGCACCGCAAGAAAAAAATCCCAATATCATTTTTGGTAAAATAATGAGCGGGGTGGATTCGCTTCTAATCGTGACAAAACCAAAAAACAACCTCATTGTACAGTGTTTTGATTTTGTAAAATTCAAAATAAGATCAAATGAGATCAGCCTGGTTTATGATACCATGAAGTATGCGCTTGATAGTTGCGCGGCTTTTGGGGTAGACAAAAACGGTAAACCGGCCATTATATTTGGAAAATTCTTTATTGACTTGTATCCTCAAAACGCCTCAACCGCATATTCAATTTTGATCCATGAATTCCAGCACGCCTACGACTCTTATATAAACAAAGACCTGTATCAAATCTCGCTCGGGAATCCGATCGAAAAGACCTATTTTGAAATGGATGCCGCTACGGTTCAGGCAGTTTTTATCAGGGACTATTTGAAAAATTATGAGATTTCCCCGTTTGAAGTCTATTTGAAAGATAATCTTCAGTTTGGAATGACAGGGGTATCGCTTTTTTTCAATAGCACCGATCTGGACCTTCTGCATGAAATGGATCGATTCAAAGACAGTCCGGCTGATCTGAAAGGTTCGATGAAAGCTTTTACAGATATGGGCAAATCGATTACGGACACTACGACATTTTCCGAAGAAAGGCCGGATTGGGAAAATTACATAAATCTCATCAGACTTCTGACGTATTGTTATTACGGGCCGCAGGTAGCTTATGATATAGCAAATAAGAAAGACCCAAAGGTTGATTCAATCCCTGACTTTTCATTTGATAATTATCCGGGCGTTCATGCCACGATCTTGGCAGCTCAGGATAAATTTTATGATAATATAAAGTATCTTCAGTTTAACGATCGCGTCGACTCGAACTATAATAATTATTTCTATGAAGCGATTCAAAAAAGCGGAGAGTGAGGGTGCGACAAATGCGCTGGCGAATATGGCGAGGGGGAAGTTTTAAAATAGGGGGAGAATGAGAAATGTCTTACAAAGATTTACACGAAGAACCATTTGACGATAGCACAATCGCGAAACTTGAAATTTTTGAAGATTATGCACAAGCATGGCTACCCACGTTTATCATGCAAGGTGTCCCTAAGATTTGTATTTTTGATTTTTTTGCTGGAACCGGATATGACAAAATCGGAATCGCCGGAAGCCCAATACGCATATTAGAACAAATCAAGGTTCAACTTGGTCATGTCTTCCAGAAAAAAACTAAAATAGAAGTTTATTTGAATGAGTTTGAGCCAAACAAGAAGAAACAAAATAAATTTGAACTTTTGAAAAGATCATGCTCTAATTATCTAAATGAAAATAAAGATGTTGAGCGGGCAATCGAGATTCATTATTTAAATCATGATTTTGAAGAAATTTTTCCTTTACTTTTATCTAAAATAAGGGACTTTCCATCATTAGTATACCTTGATCAAAACGGTATCAAATTCTTATCTGATAAGTACTTTTTAGAATTAGAAAAAACAAGACAAACAGATTTTCTTTATTTTGTATCGGCCTCATATTTCTGGCGTTTTGGTGAGAATTTAGAATTCAAGATGCATCTTGATATTGATATGACTGAAGCAAAAAAACATCCGTATAAGTTTATACATAGAAGCATTATTGAGCAATTAAGAAAAAAATTGCCAACCGGAACAAAGCTTAAGTTATATCCGTTTTCCTTAAAGAAGGGTGCAAACATATATGGTATCATTTTTGGCGCATCACATCCATTTGCAGTGGATAAATTCTTGACTATTGCGTGGAGGAGAAATGAAACAAATGGTCAAGCAAACTTTGATATAGATGAAGACGCGCAGAAAGAACAAGTTGACATGTTTTTTGAGAAGAAGCTGACCAAAGTAGAAGATTTTAAACAGAATGTGAGAAGAAAAGTTCTAAACAGAGAAATTATCAACAATTTTCAGTTATATGACTTTGCATTAGAAGAAGGTCATATTGGGACTCATGCTGCAGAATGTCTAAAGCACATGAAGAAAAATAATGAAATTACGTATGATGGAATCTCACCACTGGTTACTTATGACAACGTTTATAATCAAAAAAGACAACTAGAGTATAAAAGACCATAAATGAAGTATAGTAAAATAGAATGGACAGAAGCAACTTGGAATCCTTCCATTGGTTGTGATAAAGTTTCAGCGGGATGCAAATTCTGTTATGCTGAGGTCATGGCTCAACGATTACAAGCCATGAGAACTCCTGGTTATAAAAATGGATTTGAATTCAAGATCTTACCTGAACGAATTGAAGCTCCATTGAAAATTAACAAACCTACTAAGTTCTTTGTTAATTCAATGAGTGATTTGTTTCATGAAAGAATGCCTTATGCTTTTCTAGATAGAGTATTTGCGACTATTCGAAAAACGCCACATCATACGTATCAGATACTAACTAAACGAGAAATGAATTTAGAAAAATATTTTCGTTCAAGAATTGTTCCGGATAACGTTTGGTTAGGTGTGACCGTTGAAATATCAAAGAAGAAAAATCGAATCGATGTACTTCGAAATATCGATGCAAAAATAAGATTTCTTTCAATTGAGCCATTGCTGGAAAATATTGGGAAGCTTGACTTGGCCGGAATTCATTGGGTAATTGTTGGCGGTGAAAGCGGACACGGTGCTAGGCCAATGAAGCCTGAATGGGCTATTGACATTCAAAGACAATGTGATAAACAGAATGTTTCTTTTTTCTTTAAGCAATGGGGAGCTTGGGGTGCCGATGGACTGAAGAGGAACAAAAAAGCTAATGGACGAATTCTTTTAGGAAAAGAATGGAACGAAGAGCCTAAGTACGAATTGCCGAAAAAGAAATTAGTTCAAAATTCTATGAGGCCTCAAGCTTTGTAGTGGTGATCGCTTATTAAATTCTTCAAAAACACGCCCGCTTTGTTATGCTTCCTTCACATCCCTTAATCAAAAATAACTCATCCATATTTTAACTAGTAAGCACATGAAAAAAACACTCCCCATCATCACATTTCTTTTCATCTTCACCCTCCACCTCCCCGCTCAAACCGTCACCCATATCGATCCGGCGACATTGACGGAGCTTGAGAAGTCCTGCGTAGAGGACGAGCCGCTGAAAGCGGCTCAGAATGCGATGGCGCAGACGGACGGGAAGGTCGTCAGCCAGAATTGGGAAAAGATCGCCGGCGTCGATCCGTATTTTTCCATTCGCCTGAAGGATCAGAAGATCACCGATCAGAAAAGCACCGGCCGCTGCTGGATGTTTTCCGGGCTGAATATCGTACGTCCTTCGGTGACCAGCCGGCTGAATTGCCGGGATATCGAATTGTCCCAGGCGTACCTGTATTTCTATGAAAAACTCGAGAAGGCCAATCTTTTTCTGAATGCCATCATCGAGACGCGGAAACATCCGTACACGGAACGCTCCGTAGAGAATCTGATGAAGCAGGTCGTGCAGGACGGACAGAATTGGCACGGCTTCACCGCGCTGGTGAAAAAATACGGCGTCGTGCCCAAGGACGTCATGCCGGAGACGCACAGCGCGTCGAGTTCCGCCCATGTGATCCACGTTCTCAGCCTGCGGCTCAAGCAGGCGGCGATGAAGATCCGCAGTGGATCCAGCGACAAGAAAATCGCCGAGATCAAGATGCAGGCGCTCAAGGATGTGTACCGCATTCTTGTGATCAATTTCGGCACTCCGCCGAAAGAATTCACCTGGCGATACATGACGGCGGCGGATAAACTCTCGCCTTTGAAGACGTACACGCCCCAGCAGTTCTACCGCGACGCGATCGGGGAGGAACTGGACGATTATTACCCGCTCTATTCCGTTCCGACGCTGGCCTTCAATAAAAAGTTTGAGATCGACCTGAACCGCATCATCAGCGATCAGCCGAATTTGTATTTTGTCAATTGCGATCTCGCGGTGCTCAAGGACGTCGCGCGTAAGTCGGTGGAGGACAGCACGGCGGTATGGTTCGGCTGCGACGTTCATCAGGAATCCAATTGGGACAAGGGCCTGATGACGCCGGACATTTACGATCTCAAGTCGCTGTACGGGATCGATTTTACCATGACAAGGAAAGAATTATTTGAGACGTATTCGAGCATTCCCACGCACAATATGGTCTTTACGGGCATTGACATTCAGGACGGGAAAGTGAAAAAATGGCTGGTGGAGAATTCCTGGGGCGACAGTAAAGGGAAGAACGGGTATTTCATCATGATGGATGAGTGGTTCGATCTTTACGTGCAGGAAGTGGTCGTTCACAAAAAATACATTCCGAAGGATGTGATGGACGCGTTCAAGTTAAAAGCGACGACGCTGCCGGCGTGGGATCCGATGATGGAGAGGGTGAAGTGAGAACCGCCCCCTGTCTCCCCCGCCTTGGCAAGGCGGGGGCGCGTACTAATTTAGTTTGTAAGATTTATTTTTGTGGGGGGCGGTTATTAAGCGACTGGGAATGAATACCGAAAGCGAAACACGTGTTGGTGATTTGAAATTATAGTATGTCAGTTCGAGAGTGCTATTGGCACAAACGAGAACTTCTCGTTCGCTACACTTCACTCGAAGTGACACAGCCTGTCCCCCTTGAAAAGGGGGCCGGGGGGATTGGTGTAATCTGTGTACGAATCTCAGTTCTTTGAAATATAGATTTAATTTTGTGTTTGAATGGTTCTACCTGCGACGGGGTTAAATCTCCCTAACCCCCTTTTCACGTTGGAATGAATCGTTTGCATTGCTCATTTTTGAAAGGTATCCATTTTATGGAGAAACAGGGAAAATATAATCAGACCCTCTTTGCGCTTATTCTCATTGTGTTGATGATCATCATATCTTGTGACAAAAACGACAACGAGATCAAAGGAATCACGCGCACCGATGCCAATGGAAATATTTTATCGGTCGACGAAGACGACTGGGTGATGCGCTCGTCCGCGTCGTCTGAAAATGAACCGTCCATTTCACCGCCTTATCCGAACCCGGTAACGGGCCCGTTACAATTCAAGTTCGGCCTGGCGGATACCATGCGCGTGACTTTTCATATCAGGAACTCGAAAAAAGTTGTCAGAACCCTGCTCGAGAGCGAACTTCGCCAGTCCGGTTTTCATACGATCCTTTGGGACTTAAAGGGCGGTGACGGGGAAGTAGTTCCTGACGGCCTCTACCGGTGTATTATAACATTTTTGTACGGCGACACAACATTCAATACCTACGGCGATATTCAGATTGATGTGATGTAAGAATGGAGTAGTAAAATGGAACGGTTAAAAAAATACAATCAAATTATATTTGCGATCATCAGTACGGCGGCATTGGGCATGTTCCTTTTTGCCGTCATTATGTCATGGTTTGAATCGGCTGATAGGCCTGAACGCCGTGATAATTCGATGGTGAGCGAAGAAAAAGCGAAAGAATTTGCCAAAGATAACAAGCGGATTCAATTGATAGATTTTTCGGACATTGAGCTTATCGATCCTGTCACGCAGACCTTTTTGATTCCGGTATCCCAAAAGCAGCTTTTGGAATGGGAAACGATCAGGAAACAGAAAGAAGATGGATCGGCCGTTTCTTTTATGATGGAAGCCAGACCGGTAACTATAACGAAAGGAGAACCTGCGTACTACAGGTTTTCTCCCAACCTTTACAATAACATTTTGATCTATCGGGGATCCGACCACAATAGTTCGATGGTATTTGACTACCGTATCTGCATTGTCGATTACAATGTTGTTCGTGTAGCAAAAGGGTATGGTATTGTTATCATTGGCAGTACAAAGGACACCAATCATGATGACAAAATGAATTCAAAAGACCTTCTCGATGCGTATTATTATGATATATCCACTTCTAAACTTCATACTATCACGACCGGCGAACATATTTTAAGCATGGTCGGAGAGCGCCGATATCGGCAAGTTAAAGATCTCAATGAATCCGGAACAGACCGTATTTTCTTTCAGGTCGGAATTGATAAAGATAATGACGGTCTATATATCCCGAATTACGAGCCTTCGATCTTTACCGAATTTAACATCACCAATAAAAATTACCGTCGCGTAGTGGATCAGCAGGATTATGACCGCCTACAAAGCAGGCTTGACGGGTTGGATGAATGACAAGCGCAGGGCCTCCCGGCAAGGATTGATACCCATTCTTTATATTTGACTCTTATGTCCCAAAAACTCGCAAGATTAGAAAAAACGCTAGCTATTTAAGCATGACCATCTTCTTATTCTGAAGAATAACCCGGCCGTTGATGTCTTTGACCCATAACCTATAGAAATAAATTCCGCTGGCTGCCTGAAAACCACGTTCGTCCTTACCGTCCCATTCTACATGATAGATACCCGTTTCCCGAAAACCATTTACCAACGTACTGACTTTCTGGCCCAGCACATTAAAAACTTGGAGTTTCACATCTCCGGATCGCGCCAGTTCGAATTTGATATTCGTGTTCGGGTTGAAGGGGTTGGGATAATTCTGAGATAAAGCATATTTTTGAGGTAACTGATCAAGTTCCTTATTGGCGTGTGAATTGACATAATTCTTATCGCCAGCGATGATCTTAAATGAATTCCTTTGTGTTCTGAATGAGTAGACTGAATTAGAATTCATGTCAATGCATTGGTTACTTGTCACGTCGATCAGGAAACATAAATAATCTGGCGGAACATCGAATTTTTCCCAGGACAGAGTTACCGGTTTGTTACCTGTTTTGTTATCTACAAAAAACTCCCAAGTGTGGCCTGAAGACAGGCTTGAACGTATATCCGATGATAATTTTTGAAAGTCATTTAGATCAGAGGATGTTAGGTACAGATTTAACATATTTCCAGGGCTCAATGGATCCAATTCGTCAAAACAGTCTAAGCTTTCTTCCGCAGAAGCAGAAGCGCCTATAAAATTGAAAGCATCTTCATCTGTGCCCGCTGTAACGATCAGTTGAATTTTCCATTTAATTGCGGAAGACTCTTTATCTATTTGAGATTTGCTTGTCGCCAGAGAATAGCTTATGACGTCTTTCATATTGACGATACCGGTGGTTTTGTTGTATATGGCATAGCCGCCAAAGGGCTTGACGACAGTCACTTGTTTCCACTTACCGGCACTTTGCTGCCATATAGAGCCTATCTTTGAATTGTCAAGAATCGTCAACGTTGCCGCAAATGAATAAGGCCAGGATACTAAGTTCCATCCGGGTGAGAGAGTTATATTATCAAAAGTACCCAGTGGATTACTAAATGCCTGGGCATCGTGATCCACTAAATTAATTGGTTTATCGTAGGAATGCTGAATAAAATATCCCTTTCCGGAGATCATGGTCGTCTCGTCGGTAAAGGATCCGTCTTGATATGATTGGAGCCGCCAGTTCATATAATTGCCGTTTTCAATAAGCTGTTCCCCGAACTGAGTTGAAGGTTTAATAGTTCCACTGTAAGGGATACCGATGGTATAATATCTATTTGGGATCTCGCCCGTAGGATACGCGCCGTGAAACACAAATGAATCAATAGCACTTGAATTGACCTTAACTGAAACACCTGTCCGGCCATTTTGAGAAGGGAAATAATCTGTCGCAACAGCGTTCGCCGCTTTGATTCGATACCAGATTCCTTCGGGTGCAACCAGACTTCCCGGCACCGAAGCGGAGTATATCGAACCGTTTCCTATCATTCCCATAGAATATCCGACCACGTTCGAAATCTTGCCATAATATAGAATCACTTCGGGGGAAGTACCTTCTACCGTAACGCTAATAGTCAAGTTTGTATTTTGATTGACAGGAGGAGTTGGCGATACAATTAAAGTTTCCTGCTTTATGACAGGCGCTCTTAAGTTAGTTGTTGCTGATGATTCATTAGATGTTTCTGAAATACCGATAAGATTGGAAGCAGTCACTCGGTAGTAATAAGTTGTATTAGCCGATAATAAGGAATCCTGATAGCTGGTCACAGAGCCATCTGCCTGAGCAATTTGAGAAAACCCGGTGGCCGATGACAGGGATCGATAGATCTGATAATATGTAGGACTTCCGCTGATGCTTGGAGACCATGACAGGTTAATTTGTTTGTACGATACGGGAGTTACAGTTAAATTAGAAGGAGCACTTGGAACTGAACCTGAATTTGAGTTGACCGGGAAGATAGAACGATGCACGCTCTTGCCGTGGACGCCAGCATATAAGTAACCGACGGAGTCCACGCATAATGCAGAATAATACGAAAACACGTTTAACGGGAGTCCATATCCTATGTCTTCCCAACCCAATCCCGGTGTGTAGCGATTCACGCGTACGCCGGCCCCATCGTAAGGTATTGCATAGATTCTGCCTTGATTGTCAAATGTTAAATGAAGATAGTAAGAATTAGAAGAGAGGACTTCCCAGAAGTTGCCGTTATTGGCGGATTTATAGATCTGTTGATCGCCAGCAGTTACAAAAATATCGTTCAGTTGATTGATTGCGATCGACCAAGATCCGAAAGTCGAATCAGCCAGTCCATAATTAACAATTGACCAGTTGTCACCATTATTCACTGATTTGCACACACTATTATCGGTTGTAATAAATATATCGTCATTGCCGTTAATAGCAATTGCCCGTACTTTTGAGACAATTCCTTCATTTAGAGTTACCCAATTATTTCCCATATCTGTTGACCGGTACACTTCGAATCCATCTCCCGATATTCCAAAAAGATGACCCTGGGAGTTGATTACGAAATCTAAAAAAGATGTTTCTAAACTATTATTGGGTGGATGTGTCCAACTGTTCCCGTCGTCATTAGAAATGTACACTCCGGTGTTATAACCACCCGCATACATCGTTCCCGAGATGTCTTTTCCGAATGAATAAACTCCACCCAACAATCCGGCGCTCGGACCTTCCCATGACAGCCCGTTGTCGGAGGAGACAAGTATACCGGAACCGGTTCCTGCATACAATTTTCCATTCTTATTCGGAAAGAGTCTGTTAATGGACATGGCAGTTATCCCTAAGTTTGCCGTGGTCCACTCGGCTCCATTGGTAGTAGTGCCATATAATCCACCCGTCGTTCCAGCAAAGACTTCACCCGCATTTCTCAGCTCCAATGTCTGGACATCGAGATCGGCCAATCCAAAAAGAGACCAGCTTAAACCTCCGTTATTAGAATAGAATATTCCTGAAGATGTTCCCGCATAAAGATCCCCAGCTGCAGAAACTTTCAAGACATTAACCGATGAGGAAACACCGGTGAGCAGAGCCCAGTTTGCACCGAAGGTTGTTGATTTATATATGCCGCTTGGAGTCCCGGCATATATGTGTCCATTGCTGTCGGAGGCCAGCGTTTGAATTTTCTTGTCTGTGAGGCCGGTGTTAACCACAGTCCAAGTGGTTCCTTTATCAGTAGATCTAAACATTCCATTACCGTCTGATGTACCGGCGAAAAAATAATTGTTGGAAATTATCAAAGCAGAGACCGTTGTGTTTGCGATAAGACCCGTGGGTTTAAACCACGAGTTACCGCTATTCATTGAAATGACAATCCCGGATTGATAGTACCCGACTAAAACAGTGTCTTTGTTTAACGCTACTGAAGAAGGGAAGATACCGGTTACTCCGGTATTTACCAATGACCAGGAAATTCCATTGTTAGACGACCTGTACAGGACATCGCTTCCCGGGCCCTTTGAAGCAAAGATATAAGATGCATTTGAAGCCAGAAAGCCTATTTGAGAACACGGTAATGAACTAACGATTGACCAATTCAAACCGTTGTCAACTGATTTGTAAAATCCACCAATAAGACTACCGGCATATAAATCGTTGTCTTTAGACAAAAGGGCTGTAATGTGACCACCGTATGGGCCGTTCGTCGGTTGCCAAATTTGGCCGGATGCAGATTCAAATAGTAACATTGCAAATAAAACAAAATGTATAATGGGTTTCATCTAACCTGATGTTAAGTATTATGGATTGTTTGGAAATCCGGCGGAAGGAATTCCAGTGGAAGATTGTTTTTTACCTTGAGTGTTAATCAACACAAAAGTGGCTCCTCCTGCAACAACGGCGCCCCCAATAACATACCATAGGGTTCTTGGCTGTTTCTCTTTTTGATTCTCAGCCAATACTTGTTTTGCGAATTTATTGGCAATTTCAGTCATTGCATCAAGTAAACCATCGATCTCACCTTTATAATTTTTTTGCTGAGTCTGCAATAAGCTGCCTGTAGAAACATCGATGCGTCTCAAATCAATCGTGTAGGTTTGTCCGATTTTACCAATATCCCCGGCGATCATTTGTTCTGCACCGAGCAATTGGCCTACTTGTATTGCACATTCCGCGGAAACACATGCGTCCGTGAGTTTAAAGTCTTGTTCCTTCAATATCTCAGTCATTTTCTCGCGTTCTATCACTCTGAACGCTTCGGTTTGAACCAATATTCCGCGGAATCGATTAGTCAGGGTCGTAGTTTCTTTTGGAGTAATGTCTCCCGTTGACTGAAACTCGAGAACCGCAATCGTTTTTTTCTTTTCTATTTGTTGGGCATGTCCGAATCCCGGATTTATAAATCCAGCTATCAAAAAACAAAGAATATGACCTTTCATTTTATCTCCTTTTCCATGGCTACCTCAAATCACACGCTTGTGAAAATTTTCATAAGAATTATACATGATATAAAAAATAATTATCAAAAAAAAGACGTTTTTAGTTGTCCTTCAGTTGAGTTGCAGATAGAATATAATGATTGACAATCAATCGTGGTGCGGTTAATTTATATACCCATTTGTGTGCGTTTCGTGGAGGCCACTATCAAAATAGAAACAAAGAAATTATCGTTAGTCATATTTATATTGAGTAATCTATGCCTCAAAAACTCGCACATGTCGCCGTCGTAGTTTCAGACTACGATGAAGCGATAGAATATTACACGAAGAAATTAGGGTTCGTTCTTGCGGAAAACACGAAACTCAGCGATACGAAACGCTGGGTGGTCGTAGCGCCGCAGGGAGGCGGATGCAGTTTATTGTTAGCCAAAGC
>JAEUSJ010000380.1 GCA_016788215.1 bacterium
CTCTTAAGTGATTTTTTATAAATGCGCGCCAATATATCAATTAGGATTTGCAAAATCAATTTTTATTTGATAACATGTTCGGGCAATTGCACACGGATAACGCGGATTCGACGGATTAGCACCGAGATACTGATTAATCCGAGTTCTGATGAACCCAACTTTGTCATTCTGGCAAGAATCTTTCTTTGAATTTAGGATATGACTACGCTTAAAAAAGATTATTAACAGAACGACAGGAAGAGGTTCAGAAGAAACTTTTTTACGAATAACAAAATAAAAAAATCAAATCCGCGTAAACCGGTTTAATCCGTGTCATCCGTGTCTATCTTGTATACATCTAATAAAAAAGACAACCGGATCAATATATGAAACCCATCGTACTAAAACCCGAACAAGAGCGCCGAATTCAAAACGGACATCTTTGGATATTCAGCAATGAAATAAAAAGTAATCTGAAGGATTATGAACCCGGTGAACTGATTGAAATACGGAACTCCGAGCAGTCTTTTATAGGCATTGGATATGTGAATCCGCATTCGTTGATCAGCGTTCGCGTCCTGACAAGGCAGATCGAGGAAATTGATTTTTCATTCTTTGAAAAGAAAATCGTAACGGCGCATCACAAGAGGCAGTTTGATTACCCCGACTCCAAATCTTTTCGCCTGGTATTTGGCGAGAGCGACGGATTGCCAGGACTTGTCGTGGACAAATATGAGGATTATTTGGTACTGCAAAGTACCGCGTTTGGAATCGAAAAACATTTGGACGTCATTTACGAAGTGTTGAAAAAAATATTTCAACCCAAAGCGATCGTCGCGCGTCTTGATACGCAGGTGCGCCAATTGGAACATCTCGAAATCAAGAAAGAAGTCGTATTCGGCACGTTACCGCCGTTTGTTGATGTGGACATCGAAGGCCTGACTTACAAATTAGATCTTTTCAACGGACAGAAAACCGGATTTTTTCTGGATCAAAAACAAAACCATACCTCCACCGCAAAATACGTCAAAGATAAATCGGTTCTGGACTGTTTTTGTTACGTCGGAGGTTGGAGCCTAAATGCGGCAAGGTTTGGCGCGAACAAAGTCATCGGGCTCGACAAGTCGGAACAAGCTATTGCACAGTGCCGCGACAACGCAGAACTCAATCACATTTCAAATTGCACATTCAAGCAAACCGACGTTTTTGATGAACTGAAAGATATCAATGAAAAGAAAGAGAAGTTTGATGTGATCATTCTTGACCCGCCTGCTTTTGCGAAATCACGAGCCCACATCAAAGACGCCATAAAGGGTTACCGTGAGATTAACCGACGCGCCGCAAAAGCATTGAACGATGGCGGAATTTTATTTACCTGCAGTTGCTCTCATGTGATCGATCCGGAAACGTTTCGTAATGTTGTTTTTCAGGGTTTGTACGGCGCAGGAAAAAATGCGATAGTACTCGAAAATCGAATGCATGCGAAAGATCAT
>JAEUSJ010000381.1 GCA_016788215.1 bacterium
CGAGTCCAAAGACTACCCGGCATTCGTTCGCGCGATGCAGTCGGCAGATTCTATTCGGCCAAATACCTATTCGATCCTCTACAACATCGCCGGAGGACAAGCGCTTGCGGGACAAAGCGATGCAGCTTTAAAATCACTCGCGAAAGCCGTTTGGCTCAATTCGTCTAAACAATTTTTATCGGACAGCGATTTTGTTTCTATTTGGAATGACCCCGGGATGAAAGAAGTTTTGTCTTTTATTGACACTATCAATAAACCCATTGGCATGACCAGCGCCGCTTTCACGCTGGAGGATAATTCTTTTCATCCGGAAGGCATCGCGTACGACGCCAAAACCAAACGCTTTTTCATCGGCAGTATCCGTCACAAAATGATCGCCGTTCGTGACGAAAGAGGAAATATTGTCACCAACTTTTTTGAGAAGCAGGATCAACTCTACTGCGTCATGGGAATGAAAGTCGATGAAAAGCGGCGCGCTTTGTGGGTGACAACGAGCGCAATGCCGGAAATGACCGGGTTTGCCGATTCGCTCAAAGGCAGGGTGGCCGTGGCGCGATTCAATATCGATTCCGGCAAATTGGAAAAAGTTTACGCCCTTAGCGGCGAACATGTTTTCGGAGATCTGGTTTTGCATTCGTCCGGCGACGTGTATATTTCCGACAGCGGCGAACCGTCTTTGTATAAGATCAGCTTAAAGGATGATCAGTTGAAACAGTGGCTTACATTTCCTACGGCGTGGAATCTACAAGGATTGGATTTTTCCGCCGACGGAAATTCGCTCTTTGTTGCAGATTATATTTCAGGATTGTATCGCGTGTCGATGAAAACATCCAAGATCGAGAAGATCGGATTTGACATGCCGAATGCATTGCGTGGAATAGACGGTTTGTATTTTTATAAAAACAGCTTATTGGCCCTGCAAAACGGGACGAACCCTTTGCGTGTCTGTCGTTATTATCTGAATAACGATCAAACGCGTATCGTCAAAATGGAATTTGTGGAAAAGGCAACGGATAATCTGGGGGAACCCACGTTGGGTGTTCTTTCAGGTGACGCATTTTATTTTATCGCCAATAGCCCATGGGGCGCGTACGATAGGAAACATCAATTTGATGTCTCAAAAGCTCAGAAACCGGCGGTGAGGAAATACGAGATGGGGAAATGAAATCTTTCCCGCAGATAACGCGGATTTTCGCAGATAAAGCCTATAGTCCGATTTCAATTCGTAACTCTTTTAAGCCTATTTCAGCAGAATATAGTTCACCGACTGAGTCATTCGCTATGAACTTGTATCTATCCAAATATTCCGACAAAGAATTAACAACTTGAGAAAATTTCTTTGAATCATTGGCAATTATGTAGAAAGGAACGTTCTTATAATCAAGCAAAGTAGCCATCCTGCCAACACGGAGAGGTATTCACAGCTTATTCACCTTCCTGAAAATGCTTTC
>JAEUSJ010000382.1 GCA_016788215.1 bacterium
GCCGTTGTTGAAAACTTCATTATGCACTATACGAACGTCGATTCGATTCCAAATGTTGTCCAGTATTCGCAAGAGGCGACGTATGAGTTAAGTGGAGACTATGGAAAAAAAATGCTGATTCTGGAATACCACTTGACGCCCGGAGCGTACGAAGACTCATTAGCGTCTTCTGAAAATGAATCTCGTTATGAAAATGAATACCGGGGAAGTGTTTCCCGGGGTTTTCCTCATACTTTTTTTAATGGAAAGCAGACGTTTATCCAGGGGGCATCATCCACGGCCACTGTTAAAAGCCGTTACAAGAATATTTTGGACTCCTTAATCTTGAAAAAAGTTAAACTATTTTGCGAACCGGACCTGACTTTTGCTAACGGCGTTTTGACGGTTGGCGGCAAAATTGCACGATACGGCAACGAAAGCATTGGAGACTTGGTAGTCGAAATGTTCATATTGGAAAACAAAGGGGACTATTTGTATTATACCGTTCGGCAAAAACTTCTATCCCAAACCATAAGTCAATTATCGCCCAAAGAAGTGCGTGATCTGGAGGACAGGGAATTTGTGATCCCCAACGGATATAATCAAAATCAACTATCGGTCGCAATACTGATAAAAGATAATATCTCGAAAAAAATCCTACAAGCAGCTTTAGCTGAATAATCGAAGGATCATTAAAAATGAACAAAAAAAAATATGCATTTACACTTGCTTTAATCCTTGTTTTCTTAGGTTGTGACAAACTGGATCTTGGAAAAGACTCCGGACAAAAACCCGTGATCGATGGCGTGGACGCTTCGCGTACTTCGGTGTTGAATGGGGACACTACAACTCTATATGTGAATGCACGAGATTTAAACGGAGAAAATTTGGATTATGTGTGGACAACACTTGACGAAGGTGCTTTCGTCAAACACGATGATATTAATACGACGGTTTCAAGTACAGATACAAGCGTCATTCTTTGGAAAGCCCCGTCGTCGACGGGAATCAAACGAATACGTATACGCGTTAATAACGAATCCGGCAAGAGCGCATTCGACACTGTTAGTATCTTTGTAGCTGGAATAAGTTCGCCAATTGTTACAATTGATTCGCCCTCCAACAACGACTTCATTTCCGCCAGTACTGATAGTATTTATATTCAAGCGCACACTTTGCCCAGTACTCTGGACAGCATGAAATGTTATGTAAACGGAGTGCAGATCGGCCGATCACTCAATTCAGGCGCTTCCAGTTTTGTATGGCATGTGTTGCATCTTAACGGCCCACAGACAATCCGTGTGCAAGCGTGGGAACACCTTCTTACAGGGTCAACAACTACGGGAGAAGCTTCTATCAACATCTCAATTGAGGGTACAGTGAGCAAACGTAGACCCTAATGTGAAAAACTTAATTTTCCTGAAGAATTGCCCATTCTGCCCATGCAGAATGGGTTTTTTATTTGTTG
>JAEUSJ010000383.1 GCA_016788215.1 bacterium
CAACAAATAAAAAACCCATTCTGCATGGGCAGAATGGGCAATTCTTCAGGAAAATTAAGTTTTTCACATTAGGGTCTGTGCTTGCTGACCGTTCCTTCAATTGACACACTAATCAAAGTAGAATCCGTGGTGGTTGTGTTAGGAATAAGTGCGCGTGTCCATGCTTGAACTTTTATGGTCTTAGAACCGTTGAGTCCAATAACATTCCAATTGAATGAAAAATCACCATTATTCGTTACTTTACCGATAGAGTTATTGTCAACGAAACACTTCATGCTGTCCACCAAACCGGATGTCACATTTGCAACTCTTGCATGGACCGTTACAGTCCCATTGCTGGCAGGAATGAAGTCGTCGTTGGCTGGACTCAAAATCTGGACGATCGGATTAGTAACGTTGGAAACCTGAATATCGAGCTCTTTTGTTGCGCTTTCCTTTGACTCATTATTGACGCGGCAGCGAATAGTATAAAAGCCGGGCGTCAGAGGCGGTTTCCAACGGATTAAATCCAGCCCGTTTGCAGTCACAAAAGTTCCCCCATCTAGAGCTGTCCAGATATAATCCAGGCTTTCCTCATTCAAGTCCCTCGCTTCAACGTATAGGGTTGTAGTATCTGATACCAGGATCGTCGTTCGGTCAGCATAAATTCTGTCAATGACAGGCTTCTGACCTGAGTCCTTTCCCAGATTCAGATTATCGCAACCAAAAAATACGACGCTAAGAAATATTGCAGGTAAATAATATTGTTTCATATAATTTCCTTTTTAGTCAGCTAAAGTCGCTTGTAGTATTCTTTTTGAAATATTATCCTTTACGAGAATAGCGACTGCAAATGAGTTTTTATCGGAGCCTGCGGGTATTACAAAAGCCCGTGGAATGAGATCGTGAATCGATTTTGGAGTAATTGAAGTTATGGATTGGGGAAGAAGCGCTTCCCGTACAACGTAATGTAAATAGTCTCCCTTATCCTCAATAACCACCATTTCAACAACGAGATTTTCAATTTCCGAATCGCCGTATCGTGCAATCTGGCCTTTAACCGTCAGTGTATCTGCATTAACACTGATCTGCCCTTCACAATACAGCTTAACTTTCTTTAATGTAAGCGAATCCAATATAATTTTATATCGATCTTTGACCGTCGCTTTGGATGAAGCTCCCTGGATCCATGTTTGTTTACCGTTAAAAAAAGTGTGCGGGAAACCGCGCGGCGTACTCCCCTTATATTCAGTCACGTAACGAAAATCAATATCGGACGATGAATACATATCGTTAACCAGGGAAGTATCGGACGGCGCCATGTGGTATTCCAGAATCAGCATTTTTTTTCCATAGTCTCCACTTAACTCATACGTTGCCTCTTGCGAATACTGGACAACATTTGGAATCGAATCGACGTTCGTATAGTGCATAATGAAGTTTTCAACAACGGC
>JAEUSJ010000384.1 GCA_016788215.1 bacterium
CGTGATATCTTCCGCCCATCCGAGCATCTTGATGTCTTCATGCGTCAGGGTTTGATTGGACGGCTTAACGTCCATCAACGAATAACTACCTGCGGAAATGACGAGCTCTTTCAGCTGAATGGCCTGCTCTTCCATCTCAACAATATTAATGTCTATTGTATCATTTCCCTTTACCTCGACATGGTGAAGTATCTCAGCATATCCGATCATGTTAAAGCGCAGCGTGTGGTTTCCCGCGGGTAATTTGGAAATATGGAACTCTCCCTTTCGATTCGTCGCGGCTCCAAATCGGGTACCTTCCACGGTAACGTTTGCTCCGACTAACGGTTTCCGGGTTGTTTTGTCAAGAACGATTCCTTTAATGACGCCGGGAGCCTTGGTTTGGTCGGTAGTCGCTATTTTTCTATCCGCTATGATGCGGTTGCTGTCTCCTGCTGCTTCTACGGGGTAATTTCCGAATACGCAGAAGGTGAATAGAAATGAGATTAACAAGTTCATTATACACCTCCAAGTTGATCGGATCGAACACTCTTTAATAATTCATGCCTACAGGTCGCTGTAATACTAAAACTCCCAGCTTGCATCAGGTCTAGGGCGTAATCGAAACCAGGTCTTCGTATCCGCCTTCGCCTTTGGTTCCTTCCGCGCGTAATAGACCGATTCCCGGGGCGTAAATTTTATTCTCTTCAACGCCCGGTTCCAGTAATGCGTATTCTAATGTGCGCAGGCAATTGGTAAAAGTTCCGTACTGCACGGTCAGCGTCTCGCCGATGCTCAACACCTGTGCCACATCCTCAGCTTCTCCTTTATAATATTCCTGACGGTACCATACGCCGACCAAAGGTTCTGCGAGCATAATAATTCCAGGCAATGCGCCGTCGACGCCGGCCGTCCAGGAGCCGGAGGAATTCACCGGAACGCCATTCTCGATCTCGTGCGTATCTTCCCCGAAATACCACACGTTGCCGTCGCGATCCTGCGCGTACCAATCATACGTATCTTCTACCAGCACGTCATTTTCATATTCTCGTGCGCGTACAACCCGGCATGCCACGCCCATGATGGTCTTAATGCTGTCAGTAATGATTTCTTCTACGGTCACGGGAACGCCATCCTCGTCTTCACCTTCATACGTCAGTGTTTTTCCAACCGAAAGCGGGAAATATAAATTACCCGTGATTGAATCTCCCGGAAAAAAGTCGGCGGGATCGATCGTCACCACGTAGGGCGAGTCGGCGGGATTTGAAGGATCAACACCATCTTCCTTGTCACATCCTGCTGGAAAAAATGATGCTACAACTAAAAGGATCCACACAACTGATTTCATAACGTCCTCCTTTGGTTTAATGGTAAAAAATTGATTACAAATCAGCGTTAATTCTAAAGTGATCTGAGTAAGCGCGCGTGTTAATATAAACCGCCGAACCTTAA
>JAEUSJ010000385.1 GCA_016788215.1 bacterium
TCTCTTGTAACTTATCCGCACGTTTCCTCGACGTTGATCGAATTGACCAAAAGAGGATTCAAGCTTGCGGTCGTAAGCGATGCGCCTACGCGGGAAGCGTGGCTGCGCTTGTGTTATCTTAAACTTCACCACGTCTTTGACGCTGTGGTGACTTACGAAGATACGTTTGAACGGAAACCTCATCCGGCGCCTTTTCAGAAAGCATTGTCATTACTTAAGGTGGAGGCTCAAGAAACACTGATGATAGGCGATTGGGCGGAGCGCGACATGATCGGCGCAAAACAACTCGGCATGAAAACCGTCTTTGCCCGCTATGGAGATATTTTTGATACCAAGGAACCAGGCGCCGATTATGAGATCAATGATATCGGCGAGCTTTTAAACATCCTCGAAAAAGAAAATAAGAAGAATGAATATTAACTTAATTGGCCATCTACGTACTCTGTGCCCTCTGGTGTGTCTGTTATTCATTTCGTGCGCGCCTATATCGTATCTGGAAAATCACCAACCCTCTGACCTTATTTTTCAAAAAAAAGTATACGGCGGAGTTACTGCGCTGGTTGGTACAGAGTTGAGCGCGCCGAGTTTTAGCCTATATGCGGACGGGACATCAATTTATTATCAATACATTGATGGCAAGCGCAGACTTGTTTCCTCAAGACTGTCAAAATCCGATTTCTTAATTATGTATAATTGGATTGAGCGGAACTTGTCGATTGAAGACGAAAAACCTTCGAAGCAAGACGGATCGATTATAACGGAATTTTTTTTTGATTCTAAAACTATAACCATAGAAGGATTAGGTTTTATTCAGGGATCATCTGTGCTCGACTCGCTCCATGAATTCAGTAAACAAATAGATCAACTCAATTTCAGGAAGTCAAAAAAATATTACGCTCGTCAAATTGTTCTGTATGTAAAGCGACTCTCCGGCGGCGAAACCGGGTCATGGCCGGAATGGAAATTGCGCGTTGGGTTGGACTCTATTTATCACAAAGATATTAGTTTTTATGAACCGAATGTGAAGGAGAATAGTATTGTCTTGGAAGGAAAAATAGCGGTTAAAGTTCAGAAAGCTGTCGACCAAACAAGCATTTATCAGAAATTTTCATTCAAGGGAAAAATCTATGCCGTGGGATACAAGCCGATGTTGCCGTAATCGCTATATTATACTACGGACGTAGATTCTTTCAGCGATTAAACCTTCAATGGTTTACACAATCAAAGTTTTACGATCAAATTTAAGTAAAACCATTTCCACAAAAAACCCTCCTGATTTCGATTCCTAAACCTTGAAGGTTTGGAACTACAGCGCTTATGAGACGCCGCAGGTCTGTCGGAGAGATTAATTACCTATCTAGAGGTGTGGAATTACACTGCCGGTTTGGTGAAGAATTCAATACTCTTCACAACCAG
>JAEUSJ010000386.1 GCA_016788215.1 bacterium
GCAATACCCACCGCAAGGCCGGAAATATTGATGAAGGAGTAGCCGCGATGCTTGAGCAGGTTTCGCAATGCGATCTTCAGGTAATTTTTAAGCATGGTATCTCCATGTGGATTAGTTCCTTCAGTATATTAGTTTACTTTTTGTTTAACGTAATTACCTTCGAAAGTAATATTCCATGTTTTGCCGCCGTCGGGGGACGTTTCGATTCGATGCGTGACAGTTCCATCCTGCATAGGAGTGAGCGTAACGCGTGCAGGAGTTCGGACTCCGCCGGGCGCAATATTTTCACCCATGAAATGCATCGCACCATCTATGATTTCACCCTCATACCATACGACACCGCCGTTGCTGCTGACCCAGTTTTGCTTCCATTTCCCGGAGGCGGGGTCAAAATAATTCATACTTTGTCCGCCACCGCCAAGAACGGAATTCCAATTTTCATAGATCATGCATCCACCCGCCTTTTTTTCTATCACATTAGTCCCCATTTTCTGTCCTTGGGCGTTGAAGACGTCCCAAGCCCCAAGCCAAAAATCAAAACTTCTGCGTCGTTCGTCGTATTCACATGGATTCGCATTCTTGTCGGCTAACTGCAATATCTTTTGAAATCTCGGATCGTCCCGAAGATTCTTAATGTCTTCATCGGATTGGAGCAAACCGGTTTGCGAGAAGCCCGATACCATGGCATTTTCCAGCCATTCAAAAGCTTCATCCGGTTTATTATCAAGAGCATAAGCGCATGCCATATTGTATCGCGTGCGCCCTTGCCCAAAATTGAGCTCATCGGCTTTTTTATAGTATGTAATAGCTTTCGCATACAGGCGCATGCTGTGATAAATACCTCCGAGGCGGCTCCAGGCTAAACCGTTCTCAGGTTCCCGTTTTGTTATTTTCTCAAAAGCCTCTTCGGCTTTTTGCCATTCTTTGGCTTGAAAAAGAGCGTCTGCTTCAGCCATGGTTGGCGATTGGGCAACCGCTATGCGGGTTGCCCCCATAATTAATAATAGACAGCCCATGAAAACCACACAAGAATTACGCTTCATATTCAAACCTTTCTATTTTGAATGTGTTTTCCTTAGTCCAGATTTCAGCGATCAATAATTAAACGTAATATCCTTGGTATCTTCGATCGCCGCCTGCAGTCCCCATCCTCCGAAATCTTCTGAGACCGCCATCCAAATTTCGTTCTTACCCTTTTGAAGCGACACATAGATTGCGTCGTAATATCCGATCGTTCCGAGAAAACGGTAGTCTCTCGAAACGTAGTTGTCTATCCCAGAGTATATAATTTTGCCGTTGCAATACACTCTCACACGATCGCTGAACCCAAATGTCAGTTTTTTGATCTGATCTTTATCGGAAACGACGGTCACTTTAGCAAAGGCTGTGTTGGCGCTGTCGGTAATGCCCTGGAT
>JAEUSJ010000387.1 GCA_016788215.1 bacterium
AATGCTTTCTTGAATCGTCGATACCACTATTCGGTCCAAATGGCGTATAACCAACAAACATACACCGACAAACTTCTACGCCAATCCGCGAAATCCGCAGAAAAAATATTATTTAAATATCGCCTTCGCGGCCGGCGACTCTTTCATTGGTAATTTATAACGCCGAATGCCGTCAAATTTGTATAATGCTCCGGCAACCGCGCCGGCAGTAGGAACCAATCCGATCTCACCGACTCCTTTAGCGCCAAACGGCCCTTCGGATTCATGCTCTTCAATTAAAATAATTTCCGTTTCAGGCATGTCCTTCGCCCGCAATATTCCGAGAGAACGGAATTTGAATGATTCCGGCACTCCGTCTTTTAATTTTAACTCTTCCGTCAGAGCGTAGCCGAGTCCCATATGAATGGAACCTTCCAGCTGTCCTTCAATGAGTTTCTTGTTTATGACCCTTCCCACATCATGCGCCGCAACGAATCTTTTCAGTTTACCCTGCTCGTCCAGAATACACACCTGCGTCGCGAAACCAAAACTCATGTGCGTGATCGGTTTTTTTGTTTTGTCTTCCAGTGCCGTTGTATAGTCAATCACAACTTCTCCGAAATATTTTTTTCCAGCCAATTGCGAAATCGTTTTTCCTGCATCCAGGTCTTTTTTCATTTCCTGTCCGGCCTTTATCACCGCGCGTCCGCCAAGCACCGTTGCGCGCGAAGCTGTCGTCATACCGCACGGCGTCGGTTCCGTGGTGTCGATATGTACACGAACTTTTCGCGGATCAATTCCCGTTACTTCGCTAAAAAACTGGATCATCACCGTGCAGAATCCCTGCCCCATTTCAGTAAAGCCGGTGTTGATCGTAATCGTTTCGTCCGGATGAACGGTAACTACCGCCTGGCCGTATTCCGCCATGCCGTTGCCAATGCCGACATTTTTGATGCCGCATCCGATGCCGGCGTATTTAGATGAATAATAAATATCTTTCACGGCCAGCAACGTTTTCTTAATGCCGACTGCGCGTTCAAATACCTGGCCCGTACAAAACGTATCGCCGACATCAACAACATTTCGCCAGCGCATCTCCCATCCGTCGATACCGACTTTTTCCGCGAGAATATCCATCATGCCTTCCATGGCAAAGGAAGCCTGGTTGGCGCCAAATCCGCGCATAGCGCCGCACGGTAGATTATTCGTGTACACCGCCAACGCTTCGACGTCCGAATGTAAAATATTGTACGGGCCGCAGGCATGGCCGGCCGCGCGCTCCAGAACTTTGGTTCCAACGGACGCGTACGCGCCTTTATCGCCGATCATTCGCGCACGAACGGCTGTTAACTTGCCCTCGGCATCGCATCCAACGGTGTAGGTCATTTTGATCGGATGCCGCTTCGGATGAAGCCGAATGCTTTCTTCCCGCGT
>JAEUSJ010000388.1 GCA_016788215.1 bacterium
GGATACAATTTCGGCCCTTATTATGGAGCTTTCTTACAAAATCCTTATGGAGAATTGTCGCTATCCCTTTTTAGCCGTATGGGATTGCTTCTGTCGTACGTAGGGCAGCATACTGAGGATTTTGATCAGAAAATATATCGTATCAAACTCAATTATCGCGTCATTGATAAACTTTACTTACGATCATTTTTCCAGAAACGGATTGTCGATGACAATAGCCCAAGCGGTGTATCCAGAGTAACCTCGTGGAATTCACTTTTGCAGTATGAATTTTTTGCAGGGAGTAATGTGTATGTTGTGCTGAATTTACAGAAAGATCCTGGCCTAAATGACAACCGACTATTTGAAAATTCGGGTCAATATTTTAAATTTGCATATGAAATGAATTTTTGAGATAGCAGGAGTTGGTACAGTTCTCAACGAGAGGGTTATTAAATGAAATATTTTGTAACAATGCCATTCATTTTCCTGACAGTGATCAGTTTGGTATCAGCACAGGAGCAGAAGGGTGGAATTCGGGGAGATTCGGCGGCGATTGCCGATGCTCAGGCAATGGTGGGAACCATGGGCGGAATGGCGATCTGGAGCCAATTGAAAAGCGTTCATTTTGTTCATGAATGGTTCCCATGGAATCGTGTCGATTCCTATGTAGAGAATGAAATTCTGGACCTGACCGGTCCCAGATCATGGGCTGATAGAAAAAGCGAAATCAATCACTCTGCACGAGCCTACAGTCCTGAAGGTAAACGGTGGTCTGTTAATAACGGCGAGTTTACCTATGCCAGCGATAAAAATCTCGAAGGAGATCTGGAAAGAGCGCCTTTTAATTTTTACCGCCTCGTAAGGGCTGTTGCTATTGGCGACTCGTATTATGAGATACGATTCGGGGAAGGGGACATTCCCGGGACGCGTCGGCTTGAATTTGCAGGGCCAAACGGTGTTGTGGGTGGATGGATTATATTAAATGTAAAGAATGAACCCATCGTCAAAGCAACCCCGCAATATAGGTACACGCTTGGACCATTAAAGAGATTTGGAAACCTCTTTGTTCCTGCATGGGGTGTATATGACAACGGCACAACTCGGTATGAGATGCTTTCACTCAGCGGCGACCGTATACCGCCCGATTCTTCATTGTTCCTGCCTCCCTCGAAGTGAAGAACTAGACTGCACATGATTATTTTGCGGCTTCATTTATTGAACTTGTGAGCAAAATCCAAAATCTTTTCGTACGCTTTCTTCAGCTTATTCTCATCAGGCAGAAATACAACCCGAAAATGTTTTGTCCCCGGAACCTGTCCAAATCCGCTGCCCGGAACCACCACCACACCGGTTTCTTCTATCAAAGCGCGAACAAATTCATCGTCTGTTTTCTTAATATGCAGGGAAGGGAACGCATAAAAAGC
>JAEUSJ010000389.1 GCA_016788215.1 bacterium
GAAAGCGGAAATATCGTTCCTGTTACCCTTGTTGAAACTGTGCCGAATATTGTAACGCAGATCAAGACCAAGGAAAAAGACGGTTATGAGGCGGTACAATTAGCCGTGGGATCAAAATCGGCAAAGCACACAACAAAGGCGATGCAGGGACACAGTAAAAATGCCAACCTGACCGAACGCTTCCCGAAAATTTTCAGGGAATTCAAGGATTTTAACATTTCCGAAATTCAACTGGGTGCGGAAGTGAAAATGGACATGTTCGAAGAAGGTGAAAAAGTTACGATCATCGGTATTTCCAAAGGCAAAGGATTTCAGGGCGTTGTCAAACGTCATGGTTTCAGCGGTATCAATGAAACGACGCACGGCGCGTCGGATCGCCCGCGCTCACCCGGCTCCATCGGCGGAAGCTCCGATCCTTCCCGCGTCTTCAAGGGTATGCGCATGGCTGGCCGTATGGGCAACGACCGCGTAACGATCAAGAATCTGAAAGTGGTTCGCGTAGACACGGAATCGAATGTGCTTTTTATCAGAGGCAGCGTTCCTGGAGCGACCAACTCCTATATTGAAATTCGTAAAAACGGCGAATAGGCACAAAAAGCTTTTTAAGAATAAAGGTATTTGAAATGAAAGTAGAAGTCAGAACAATCAAAGGCGAAGACACGGGACGAAAAGTAGATTTGCCGAAAGACATCTTCGGTATTGAGCCGAATGACCACGCGGTGTATCTCGCGGTGGTAGCGGAGCGATCCAACAAACGTCACGGTACTCACAGCACGCTCGAACGTTCAACTGTATCCGGTTCGACCAAGAAGCCGTGGAAACAAAAAGGCACCGGCGGCGCGCGCGCAGGTTCTGTTAAAACACCTCTATGGCCGGGCGGAGCTATTACGTTTGGGCCGCACCCGCATCTCTATAAAAAAGATGTGAATACCAAGGTGAAACGGATTGCACGCAAGTCGGCATTGACCTATAAAGCGGCGGACAATAAAATCATGATCGTTGAAGATTTTCATACGATCTGCGCGGACCTTCCGAAAACCAAGGAAGTATTCGGCGTATTGTCCAGTTTAGGGCTCCAACACGGCGTCAAAGCGGAAAGCAGCAAAGCTAAAGGACGCAAGAAAAAATCCGAAGAAAGCGTGGAAGAAACCGCAAAAAAATCGAAGCGAATCAATAAAGTATTGATGCTGGTGGACAAAGTTCATGCAGTAAAAGACGAAAAAGACGCGCGCGCTTATGAGAACTTTCGTAAATCGTGCCGTAATATTCCTGGGCTAAAAGTCAGCGTAGTTAAAGATGCTTCGACTTATGACATTATGAACGCAGACTATCTGCTGTTTCACGAAAGCGCGATCAAAACGGTTGAAACCGTATTCGGTTCACCTAACTAATCAAGTTT
>JAEUSJ010000038.1:0-16887 GCA_016788215.1 bacterium
CAAAAAATAATAATTGAGTTCGGCATCGACGAGAAATTCGATGGTGCCTGCGCTGAAGTATTTTGCTTCACGCGCCAACGCGACGGCCGATTCTCCCATACGTTGGCGCATCTCAGGAGTGACAATGGCGGATGGCGATTCTTCGATGACCTTTTGGTGGCGGCGCTGGATGGAACATTCGCGCTCGCCGAGATAGACGATATGGCCGTGTTCATCGCCTAAAACCTGAATTTCAATATGTCTCGGCCGGGTTACAAATTTTTCGATATACACTGTATCGTCTCCGAAAGCAGAACGCGCCTCGCCTTGCGCGCGGTCGATCGCGTCACTCAGTTCAGAAGCATGCATGACGACACGCATTCCTTTACCGCCACCGCCGGCTGCCGCTTTGATCAGGATCGGAAATCCGATGGATTGGGCAACGACCATCGCCTCTTCTTTGTTTTGAATTCCGGATTCCGTTCCGGGAACGGTCGGCACACCGCACTTTTTGGCTAATTTACGCGCCTCGGTTTTATTTCCCATCATCGCCATAGAGGACGCGGAAGGACCAATAAAAATAATTCCGTTGTCGCGAACGAGTTTTGCAAAATCGTCATTTTCACTTAAAAAACCGTATCCGGGGTGAATGGCGTCCGCTTTGGATTTTTTTGCGGCATCGATGATATTTTCCATCACGAGATAGCTTTTGGCAGAAGGAGCTTCTCCGACACAGTATGCTTCATCGGCAAGCCGAACGTGCGCAGACGTGCGATCGGCTTCTGAAAATACGGCAATGCTTACGATACCCATCTCCCTGCAGGCCCGGATAATTCGAATTGCAATTTCGCCGCGATTGGCTATAAGAATTTTCTTGATCGGACGTTTCATGAGATCGAAGCCTTTGCTATTTCAATATTATTCAGCCACAAAAAGAAACCTTACCACGGAACACAGAGAACACAGATGTTCTCGTAGTAAACCTTTTTATCACATTTCCTTGTGTCTCTGTGGTTAAGTAGATACGCTAGTTCAATATTTCGGAAGAAGCCAATGTTCCTTTTTCCATGCGGATAATACGTTTGGGAATCTTTTTTACAATTTCATGGTCGTGCGTTGCCATAATAATAGCCGTTCCCTTTTCATTAATCTTAAGGAGCAACTGCATGATCTCCATAGACGTTTCCGGGTCCAGATTTCCTGTCGGTTCGTCTGCGAGTATAACGATGGGATCGTTAACGAGCGCGCGTGCGATGACCACACGCTGCTGCTCGCCGCCGGAGAGTTCATACGGCATACGATTTTTTTTGTTGGATAGTCCGACTTCGGCGAGAACCTTCATTACTTTTTTTGGTACTTCACTTTTGGGCGTATCGGTGACCATCAATGCAAAGGCAATATTGTCATAGACGGAACGGTCGCGTAGCAAACGAAAGTCCTGAAAGACGATACCGAGTTGGCGGCGAAGAAACGGGATTTCTTTCTTTTTCAGGTTTTTCGACTCAAACTCGCCGATGCGAATATCGCCGCGTGTCGGCAGAAGGTCCATATACAACAGTTTAAGCAACGTACTTTTCCCTGCGCCGCTGGATCCGAGCAAATATACAAATTCACCGGGTTCAATTCTGAGTGAAACGCCGGCCACGCTGGATTTCTCATTGTAGACGACGTACACATCGTTTAATTCAATCATTACTCTCCATGCCTTACGATAAAAGATTTCGGATAGAACGTCTGTACTTTCTTTTTCAATTCGTCTGCCTGTCCGCGTTCCGCAAAACCGCCAACCCAAACTTTCCAGGTTTTGTCAACGAGTTCAATTGACACTTGTTCTTTGATCCGAGTTTCCGCTTCAGCTTTGGCCTTCTGAGCAGAAGCTTCATTTTGGAAAGAGCCTATTTGCACCCAAAAGGCAGGGCCGGCGGGCGCATAACGTCCCTTCATTTCGTTGATCCAAGCGTCAGGGTATCCGGATTGAATAAATTTTGCTTTAGCCGCCTCGGCGTCGGCATGCGTAGGATAGGCGCCAACCCACACTTTCCATTTGCCGTCCTGATCCTGCACCATATATACTTCTTTATTTTCCGGATTGGAAGATAATTGCACATAGTTCTTATAGGCATTCTCCGCGCTGCCCGCAAAAACCTGAATCCGGTATTTTGCAAAAGTTGTCGGCGCGATCTCTTTGTATTCTACCGGCATGACTACGGCCGTATCTGAAACGCCGGCCGTATCTACCGGAATAAATTCATCGTTGGGCAGTTTTTCGTCCGCCAGAAAATCTAATTTCTTGTTCTTATTCTTTTCTGATTCCTCCAGCGCTTTTGCAAAATCGGCGTCCGATTTTTTTGCCGGTTGCGTGGCCGTACACGAGGTGAAGAATACGACACTTAAAAGGAATACAATTCCTCTTTTCATAAAAATACCCTTACTTGATAATTCTATCATAAATGTTTTACTCCGTTTTCCATTTTGTTTCGCATTCTCCGCACAAGCAGTGGCTGCGTAAGTAAGTATACGAAAATATACCGGTATCATGTTGATCTGACCAGGTGAAACGCAGCGCATACCGCCCTACTTCCTGAACGTCGCTCATTGCAATATCTTTGAAACGATCGATATCCATGGAGCCGTCGTTCACCGGCGCGCCGCCGTGTTTCGTTCCATCGCAGTTTGCGCAAGGGCAGATGGAACGCAGGTAATCGAAACCGTATTCGCTGGAATGATCATCGCCCCAGACGATCGACATTTTTTTTCCGCTGCGGTCGACGGTGACGTCTACAGCCGTGAGTTCCTTTATTTGCATAGTTCCTTAATAAATTGAATGGATGCGTTTTGTACGGTTAATTTGTCGTAATCGACGGTCGCAATATGATAACTATTTTTCAAAACTATTTGTTTTTTATTTTCCGATCCGAGCGCACGGAACATCAGCGCTTGGTTTTTGAATTCAAACGTATGATCTTGTTCCGCATGGATAAGTAAAACAGGGCATGAAACGTAAGATATGCGTTTACGCAGTTTTTTCAAAAAATGTTGAAGTTCCATTATACTTTTGACGGGCATAAGATCGTAGTGAACTTCCGCGTTTTTTGCAGCCGGGTCTTTGATATCCGGGCCGTCATGTTTTTCGATGAATCGTGTAAAATATTTTATCAAAGGGAGCAATCTTAGTTTCCAATCAAATAGTTTTATCCCGGACGAAATGGTAATGACGCCGGCAACAGCGTGAAATGAAGACGCATATAGAGATAAACAACCGCCCATGGATTGGCCGCAAAGGAATACGTTGGTATAGCGCAGTTTCAATTCATTCAATTTATCCTCAACGGCTTCAAGCCATTCCGTCCATTTTCTTTTTTCCATATCTTCAGGAGTTGTGCCATGACCCGGAAGTAAGATGCCGCACGCGTCAAAACCTGCTTCATAAAATTTCTCACCGAGTTCACGCATCGAGTGGCAGGAGGAAGTGAATCCATGTACGAGTATGACTACCGTCGTGTGTGAAGGCGATGCAAAAAAAAACGGCTCTGCTCCCTTCATGATGTCATGGGTCAAGATGAACCTATTTGAATTGTTCTAATTTTTTTTGAATAGCCGTAATGTCAATTCCGTCCATGGTGCCTTGCGTCGACAGTTTCTCAATGAGCCGGCCGACACTATTTACCGCTTCGTTGATGATTGCAATGGTATTGGCATTTAAAACCGGCCTTCCTTCCTTTGCGGCTTTAAAACCGTCCTCCAGAAGACGTCCGATCTCTTCGATCGGCGTAAGCCCGAGCATACGCGCGGCGCCTTTCATGCTGTGCGACGTGCGATGGAGCAGTTCTATCGCAGCGGGATTCGTTGGGTTTTTTTCGATCTCTTTCATTTTGTCGGTAAGCACGGCCAGGTTTTCGGCGCTTTCGGCCTTGAACACCGCCATGATCTCCATCATATCTTCTTTTGAAAATTCCATCGGCACCTCGTATGAATTTTGTAACAATGGAATGTATATGTTTTGTCAGAAAACTTCAATCTTAATCATGCAAACAAATTGCATTTGAAACTTAAACGAAATTAAATACATTTCGAAAATTAATCTGAGAATTATTAACATGCATCCGATCATATTAGCCACCGGTAACCGTAAGAAGATAGAAGAGATAAAAGAAATTTTGACGGACATGTCTATCGAATTGCGCACCACGCTGGAATTTCCGAATCTAAAAGATGTGGTAGAAGATAAAGAGACGTTTATCGAAAATGCATTAAAAAAAGCTAGAGAAGTCTATGCGGCAACCGGGATGAATGCGCTGGCGGATGACTCGGGATTGGAAGTGGATGCGCTGGACGGAAGGCCGGGCGTGTATTCCGCCCGTTATGCCGGGGAGGGGCATCCCTATGCGGAAAATAACAAAAAAGTGTTGAGTGAACTTGAAGCCATTTCGGAGGAAAAACGAACGGCACGGTTTCATTGCGTCCTGGCGTACGTTGGAACCGATACAGAGGGAAAATATTTTGAGAAGCTTTTTGACGGTGTTTGCGAAGGGCTCATCAGCCATTCCCCCGTTGGAGATTTCGGTTTTGGTTATGACCCGATTTTTTTTGTTCCAGAATACGGAAAAACAATGGCGCAACTTGACCCGGAAATCAAAAACCGAATCAGCCATCGCGGCAGAGCGCTGGAAAAATTCAAGGAATGCCTGAGAGCGGAACAACAAGCAGAAGGTGAAAAATGAGAATCGCGTTTATTGACTGTACATCGGGTATCAGCGGCGATATGCTGCTTGGCGCACTGCTTGACGCCGGATTGTCATTAACCGTTTTGAAAAACGAACTGGCCAAACTGCCGATACGGGAGCCGTTTGAATTGTCCATGCGTCAGATTCGGCGCGGAGGAATATACGGAATAAGAGTTGACGTTGTCTGCCACGAAAAGCTAACGCACCGGCATTTGCACGATATTGAAACGATCATCGGACAAAGTTCTCTTGACGCAACATGTAAAGATCAGGCGATGAAAGTTTTTACCTGCATTGGAGAAGCCGAAGCAGTTGTCCATAAAACGTCGATAGAGAAAGTTCATCTGCATGAAGTCGGCGCCATAGATTCGATCCTCGACGTAGTAGGTTGCGCGGTTGCCATTCAGAAGTTAGGTATAGAAAAAATGTACACCACACCGATCGCTTTGGGCGGAGGAACTGTTACATGTTCTCACGGCGTTATGCCGGTCCCGGTTCCCGCAACCGTAGAATTGCTTGGAAATTATCCGGTTATTCACAACGAGAATATTTCAGGTGAATTATGCACGCCGACCGGAGCTGCGCTCGTGAAAGCCTTGTCATCGGGAGTGAAAGAGGATATCCCTATGCTCATACGCGCGGTGGGCTACGGAGCGGGGAGTAAACAATTTGATGGAATTTTGGATCTGCTGTCCGTTACTGTCGGGGATGTGTAGTTTATCGTCGGCAAATAATCAAAGTGCTTAACAGATTTTATTCGAACGAAAAACATTAAACACAAAACAAAAAATTCTAAAGTGTTTTTCATTTCTTGTTATATGTTTTTTGGTTTCCGGTTATTCTTCTTTATCCCAATTGATCTTACCGAGCATACTGCCCATCATATCTTTGTAGCTCACGCGCGACTCAACCCAGTCTTTGCTGAGCGAGGAATTTTGATGGAGTCCTTCCAGAACAAATTCCATCGCCGAGGCAACTTCAAATGCATTGGACGCATTCGCTTTCATGTGTTTTAATGCGACTTCTTTCAATGAAGGCACGGAGTTCAAAAGATCAAAATATGGTTTGAAAGGCGTATCGTTGGAGATTTCAATTCGATGGCCGCTCGCAAACCATGCGAGTATGGGCTGATAAGCCGGCAGATCTTTTTTGGAAAGAGGATCGGGGAAATAGTTTTTGAAAACGGATTTGATGGCACGGCCGATCAGAACTTTGGCGACGGTGGCCATCCCTTGTTGCTCGCCTTCATACACCAGTTCGATCTTGCCGGTGATGGACGGGATCAAGTAGTACAGGTCACAAATACGCGGAAATGGTTTTTCTTCATTATGTAAAATGGCGCGGCGTTCCGCAGTACTGATCAGATTTTCCAGACAAGAAATCGTTAGACGCGCGCTGACCCCGGATTTGTGATCGATGAATTCGCTCGCCCGCGCCTGAAATGCGATGCTTTCAATAATCTCTTTAAAATAAAATGGTACGGGCACATCACCACTATCACGTTTCTGCCACGCTTCCTGTTCCGTGATATGCATCCCGTCTTCGATGGTCAAAGGATAATGAGTGAGTATCTGCGAATCGATTCGATCTTTCAGCGGCGTGATGATATTGCCGCGATTGGTATAATCTTCCGGATTGGCGGAAAAAACAACAAGAATGTCGAGCGGGATTCGGATATTGAATCCGCGAATTTGAAAATCTTTTTCTTCGAGAATATTAAATAAACTGACCTGAATACGGGGCTGCAGATCGGGTAATTCATTGATCGCAAAGATCCCGCGGTTGCTGCGGGGAATAACACCGAAATGCATGACGCGCTCGTCGGCATAATGAAGTTTTTGCGTTGCGGCTTTGATCGGATCGATATCGCCGATGAGATCGGCCACCGTCACATCCGGCGTCGCCAGTTTTTCGCCGTACCGTTCCTCTCGTCCAAGCCATCGAATTTCCGTTTGGTCGCCGTTTTTTTCGACCATGTCGATCGCAACCCGAGAGATCGGTGCAAACGGATTGTCATTCAGCGGCGCGTCTTTGATAACGGGAATTTCTTTATCAAGCAAATTGACCAAACTCCGCAAAATACGGGTTTTGGCCTGTCCGCGCAGACCGAGCAGAATAAAATCGTGTCGTGATAAAACGGCATGAATAAGTTCCGGTATCACCGTCTTATCGTATCCGACAATGCCTGGAAAAATATTTTTTCCGCCGCGCAGCAGCTGAATCAGATTGGAACGGATTTCTTCTTTGACGGATTTTACTTTATAACCGGCTTTTTTGAGTTCGCCGATCGTCTGAGGTTTGGACATGTCATACCTTTCTAATAAAAATAAGATTTGCCGGGTTTTGATAAATCCGGCAAATCTATTAACCGGCAAATCAACTACCCATGTTACTTCTTCGCGGAATCCGCTTTACCCGTCTCAAACGGCACCGGCATCGTCGGAGGAACTTTTGCGTTGAGTTCCGTCAAAATCGTGTCGGTCAAATCTGCGCCCGAATCGCCGTACACAACCAGCCCTTCCATGGGCGTTCCGAGTATTACCGTGTAGCCATGGTCTTTGCCGTACTTATTGATAAAATTGCTGATATCCTGAAAAATCGGTTCAAGTAACTGCGCTTGTTTCTGCTGGAGCGCCTGCTGATGTCCCTGCTGCAGCTGATAAAATTCATTTTGTTTTTTCTGAAATTTTTCAATCTGAGGGGCCAGCGCCTGCTGAGTCAAGACCTTCAGTTTGTTTTGAAGGTCGGCATCCATATCCTGAAGTTCTTTGTAGCGGCCTTCCAGTTCCTTCTGTGCGCCGACGGATTCTAACTGCATCCGCTGTTGTACGGACATCGCCGGCTTGTACTGTGCAAGCAGCACATCGGATTTGACATACCCGATCTTGACGCTTCCGTGGCCGAATTGAACCGACAGCAGATAGATCACGGCGATCAGGGACAAACCCGCCGCTGCAAAAAACGCATAGGTTAACTTGGTCATTTTGTCATTGGACATTTCATTAGACATGTTATTCTCCTTTAGTGGTTATTGAATAATGTATTTTTTATGCTGCGCGGATATAAGCTGACTGATATTCATCAGCACCGGATAAGCCTCAACGTCGTGCGCAATGGTCTCCACCGCGGCCGATTTGACCGCAACCGTTTTCCTTTCGTCAAATACGGCAAATTTGAAATTGCAGCGTTGAAAAAGTTCGATCAGTTGTGTTTGCAAAAACGGATCTTCGAATATCGCCTGAATAGCGTCTTTATCATAGTCGGAAAAAACGATGCCGTGTTTTTGATAGGAGTATTTTTTGGAGTGCAACACGGCCGGCGCATAAAACTCCACGTCCAGTGATTCCCGGATATCGGCCTGAGGATTTACCACCGCCATAATAAAAGGTTGGCCGACGCGGATGGCAATGGTCAGCAGCGATTGTTCGCCGATAATGGTCTTGCGGTCCGCATATTCCTTTCCCAGGTAAACGAGCGAGGTGCGGATCTCCGTCTGACCGTCTCGAATAGTGTAACTGTATCCGCGTTCCGTGACGATCTGAGACTGTTGAAAATATTCTCTTTGAAAATGCGCCAGATTGGCTCCGTTATGGATCGAAGCGATCTTAAAAATATCCAGGGAATCGCGGTCGTCCATGACCAGCACCCAAAATTTTTTCACAAACCAGGCCAATACCGATACCGCCGCTGCAAAACTGAGTAGAAGCCACAACGCCTTGTTTTCACCGCGCGTCGCCTGCATGGCGGTGAGGGCTATTAGATATATTCCAAGGACAATGACGCACATCATGACCAGGTTACCCAGCCATTTTTTGAGAAAGGAAAAACGGTGCGTTTGAAAATTCAGCAGCGTCAAGGTGATTACGTGTTGTGGTGAGTTGCGGGCTTACCGAATTTTTTTTCTTCGCCGCGCAGAAGCCGTACAATATTCTCACGATGGGTAAATGTTATTAGTAACGATACAAAGACACTGAACCACACCAGATGAACAGATACATTGCTCCCTAGTATGAATTTTTGAATAAAAACCATGATTGGAAAAACCCATGAACCGATGATCGATCCCAGAGAAATATAACGGAACAATCCGAAAACAATAAGAAATACCAGGAAACAGATTCCTACCTGCAACGGCGCGACACCTAAGACCGCCCCTGCAACGGTCAACACGCCCTTGCCCCCTTTGAATCCGAAAAACACGGTCCAGATATGACCGGCCACCGCCGCAACGCCCGCCAGAATTCGCACCAGGGTTTCATCAAAATAAGCCAAATTTATACCGGAGAAAAACAGCGAAGTAATGAACATCGCGGCGCAAAACCCTTTGGCGACGTCAATGAATGCAACCACGGCGCCCCATTTACCGCCCAGAAGGCGAATGGCGTTGGTCATGCCCGCATTGCCGCTTCCCGTAGTGCGAACATCAACTCCTTTTAACAAACGAGATAGTATAATGCTCGGGGAAACAGATCCGAGCAGATAAGAGGCGATTAAAATAATGAAGAGCGAGACCATATAATTAATTTGATTCAGTTACCATACGAACGGTTCGCATAATACTAAAACCGAAATCGAAATTCAACTAAAATGCTTATCCACGGGAAATAAATGAAATGCCTGTGGCCCCGAAGGCTTTATAAACAAGCTCTGAAGCCAATAATGACTTGCTTCTTTGTCCAAAAAAAATTATCATGAATCAATTATGAAAAATTTAACGATTACATCCATTTGCCCGATTTGCGATCATCCGCTGTTTCCTTTTAATCAGATTTCACACGGTGAAAAACGGTGGCATATGCGTCTCTTATGCAAGAATGAGTCGTGTAATTTTAACGATCAATTTGATCTGACCATGACGCCGCGCGTATTTGAGATCTTTACATTGGATTTTAAATATGCAGTGGACGAACCGTACCTCCTGGAACAAACCAGCGGTTATCATCACATCAGTTTATTTGTCATGTACATGATTCAAATGCTTGGAAGAACTTCTGTGCGGTATCTTGGGGAACAGTTACAGTTTAAATACGCGAATTTAGAGAATTACCTCGTACGATTATCGGAAGACGACCTGATCGGGTTTGACGGACGGTATGCGCAAATTTCCGAAAGAGGAGTTCAGTTATTGCAAGCGGCATTGAATCAAAAACAGGAAGATTTTGTACGACGGCGCCATCAGGATTTTCATGGTGTCGTCAATAAATTAACCGACCTTTTGATGAAAGAAGATATCGCAACTTTTAATGCGGAGCGATCCAGGATGGCGCATGTTCTGTTGGATTTGTCGCCGATCAATTTATCGGGGCGGACCATCAAGCAGGCAAACTTAAGAAAAATAAAATTTTCTAATTCCACGTTCGACCATTGTTTATTTGAACAATGTAATTTCAATTCTGCGGCGATGGATCACAGCAGTTTCAAAAAAGCGCACTTGATCGATTGTCAGGTTCAACGCGCAAACCTTCAGCATGCAGATTTATCGTCGGCTATTTTTGAGAAATCGTTTTTGGTGGAATCCGATATGTCCCGTGCAGTCGCATTTCACACTACTTTTAAACAATGCAATTTGCGCTCATCCAATATGACCTCGATCAACCTGCGCGCATCCAACTGCCGACAATCGGATTTGACGCGGTGCAATCTGACGGAATCGGACATGACCGGCGCAAACCTGTGGGAAACGATATTGAATGAATCCAATTTGGAGCGGTGCGAGATGAACAAAGTGCAGATCAGCGTGGAAACCAAATTTCTTGACGCGCGCAACTTGCTGAAGGCCAAGAATATTTCAAAACAATTATGGGAAAAAATTCAGATTCAAAATAAAGATCTTCCGGATTTTACCGAATATCGAATTCAAAGTTCAAAAGCGGCCGGTTCGTAGAAGGTATTTTGCCTGCAAACTCAGCATGTTATGAAAGTCATCTGGTTTTCTGAAATAAAATGGAATTTTCTCACGCACCGGCACCATCATCTCATCCGCCATTTCCCGGATGACTGGGAGATATTATTCATCGAAAATTTCGCGCTTGGCAAAAAAAGCCATTTTATTCCGCGGCGGGACGGGCGCGTGACGTACGTTACGTTGCCGATTTTTAAAGGAACCGAATATTCGCTGATCAATGCCATTCAATGTAACGCTTTCCTCCGTTTGTTGTTCACGATCAAACTATATGTCTGGACGAAAATCGTTTTGTTGTTAACCGGTTTTTCCGGGAACGAACGGCTGATATTCACGTCGAATATCTTTTTTGCAGATATAGTACAACGGCTGCCGAAAAAAATACTGATATATGACTGCAACGATTATCCGATGGGGTTTTCCGGCGCGCTGCCCATCGCGGAAAAGTATTTCAGGAAAACAATTGAACGTTCCGATATTTCCATTGCCGTTTCGGAAAAATTGTTAGACGATATTCGTAAATATAAGAGCGCAGAAAGTTATACAGTCGGCAACGGAGTAGATTACGCGTTGTTTTCCGGTGCTGAGAAAAAAGCTAAGCCTGCGGATATGGTTTCTATTTCAAACCCGATCATTTTCTACGCCGGAGTTGTATCCGATTGGTTTGATTTTGATCTGGTCGAGACTATCGCCAACGAAATTCCGGATGCTGCGGTGGTGATCGTCGGTCCCGTGATATCGCCGAACGTAAGAGCCGATGTGGAACGACTCTCAAAAATATCCCGCATTCATTTTCTCGGAATAAAGCCGCATGCGGAACTTCCTGCCTATATTCGCGCGTCACACATATGCATGATCCCTTTTAAGAGAACGCCGCTCATCGAACGATTTAGCCCCAACAAGATGTACGAATATCTGGCAGCGGGAAGGCCCGTCGTGACGATGAATTACACGGAGGAGATCCGGCGCCTGCGGCCGGAAATTTATGTTGCTGAATCTAATGACGAGTTTATCAGCATGATTCGGAAAAGCTTAAATTGCAAGCATGACGAATCGGTATTGCGGAGCATCGCCGAGAAAAACAGCTGGATGAGTAAGTCGCGGGAGATTGTCGAATTGATCTATAATAAACTGGGACGAGATAAAAAGTTAACATGAAATCGTATTTAATATTATTCGTATTCTTTTTATCAATATTTGTTCTCACCGCCGGCGGCAGGATCGCGTCAAGCGATGAGACAGCTTTCTTTCTTGAAACGCAGAGTTTGGTTGAGCGCGGAACGTTAGCGATACCGGATACGGTTGTGAACAACGGTTCCTACGGTAGCGACGGGAAGTTTTACGTAGGCGGCGGGATAGGATACACGTTGCTATCCGTTCCGTTTTATGCGCTCGGTAAACTTATTATTGAAATGTTTCCAATTCCGGAAATCTACCACGTTTTTATTCTTAAAGGTTTTTTTTCGCTGACCAATCAGTTTGTTTGCGCGATAATAGGAGTATTGTTTTTTGTATTTTGCAGACGCATAGGATACCCGTCAAAGCTTTCTTTTTTTCTTACTGCCGCGCTTTTATTCACTACAAATGTATTTCCGTATGCGAAATCATCCATGCGGGAACCTTTGCTGACTTTATGCCTTTTGGCAGCCGCTTACGGGCTGTATGTTTTCAAAGCTGAAAAGAAATCTTCGTATTTGCACCTCACCGGATTTGCAATTTTTTTCATGCTCAACACGAAAATTTCCTTCGCCGTATTGCTGCCCGTCATGGCCGTGTATTTCATATTGATTTATGAATCGGGTTTGTTCGTATCCTTTCGCTTCGGGGACTTTAAAATATTATTCCGGAAAAAAGAATTTTGGCGCGACGGCTTGATTTTAATGGGATGGATTGTGACGGCATTTGCGCTGATCGGAATTTATAATTATGTGCAATTCGGCAGCCTTTTCTCATCCGGATATACGAACAGGCCTCAGCCGTTTAACAATCCGTTATGGCGAGGCATTCATGGGCTTCTGTTCAGTTCCGGTAAGAGTTTTTTTCTTTACGCGCCCGTTACCGTATTATTCTTCTGGGCTGTGCCCGGATGGATTAAGAATTATAGGAAAGAAGCGGTTTTTATAGGTCTGTTATTTTTAGTCATGCTCGTTCTCCATGCCAAATATTTTGCATGGGCCGGCGATGGGAGCTGGGGGCCGCGTTATCTGATTCCGCTCATTCCTTTTTTTATTCTGCCGATTGGATCGCTTCTCCAAAATTCTTTGGAACAATCCAAAAAAATGTATAAATTTGCCGCACTTTCGTTGTGCGCACTCGGTCTCTTGATTCAATTAGGCGGAGTTAGCGTGTATCTCGGAAGTTATCTCCGCTATATCGGAGAATACCCATACAAGAAAGATTTTTCCGATCCGGAATTTTTGTACCGGAGCCGATACATTCCGGAGTATTCGCCTGTGATCGGTCATTGGAAACTTTTGTTTGTGTCATTGGAGAAACATATGAGCGGGGAAATTGGAATAATAAGGATTGATGACGCGCAGAAGCGAATCCCTATTGCCGATGCTCAAAAGGTTATCTATCTGATTGATTATTGGTTCATGTACATGTTTTATGCCGGTATCAATACGGGATGGGTTTTATTTTTGTTCTTTGCAAGTGCATTAACGGCGTTCACTTCCGGTTTTTATGCGTTTCGTTTTTTGGTGAAAGCGCAGGGTGCGCGTGGTTAAGTTTTTGGTCATCATTCCGGCGTATAATGAAGAGATGAATATCGCGCAGGTAGTTCGAAGTGTTGACGAAACGCGAAGTATACTTTTCGATGCGCTGCTGGACATCGTCGTGGTTAATGACGGTTCCGCTGACCGCACATTGGAAGCCGCGGAATCAACGGGGGTCATCGTTCTCGACCTTCCGTATAATCTCGGCATTGGCGGCGCGGTGCAGACCGGGTTTCGATATGCGTTTGAACAGGGCTACGACGTCGCTATCCAGATCGACGGCGACGGTCAGCATGATCCGAAGTTTTTGCCCCAACTGATTGCGCCGATCGTTTCGGGGACACATGACGTGGCGATCGGCTCGCGTTTTCTTGATTCATCCCGCGCAGGATTTCAGTCCACCTTTACGAGGCGCATTGGCATTAAGATGTTTGAATGGATCAATTCGGTCATTATCCGGCAAAAGATCACTGATAATACATCGGGTTTCCGCGCCTATAACAAAAAAACGATTGCCATGCTTGCGCATGAATACCCTGCAGATTATCCTGAGCCGGAAACGGTGATCATGCTGGGTCTGCGGAACTTCAGGATTGCAGAAATTCCAGTGGTGATGAAAGAAAGGCAAGGCGGCCGTTCTTCCATCGGGGCATGGGTGTCGTGGTTTTATATGGTGAAAGTTTTATTGGCTATATTTGTTAACGTATTTAAAAAACACAGATAATGAATCAGGGAACAATTGAAATCTGGCGTATTCAGGTTGTGGCTATCGGGTTCAGTCTTGCAGTCATGTTGTTCGTATTTGAATTGATCCGCAGAAAAAAATTGCGGGAAAAATATTCGCTGGTCTGGTTTGGCGCCGGCATAGTCATGATTGTTTTCTCCGTTTGGCGGGGCTTGCTGGACGAGGTCGCGCATTTCCTGGGAGTCGGATACGCGCCGGCGTTGCTGTTTTTAGTAGCGTTGTTTTTCGGAATGGTGCTGATGATCCATTTCTCGGTTGTGATTTCCGATTTGGCCGAGAAGAATAAAACGCTCGCGCAGGATATGGCTCTTCTGAAGGCGGAACTAAAAAAGTTGAAGGCGGATGAACGTAAGCCAATCTGATTATTGGGACCATATTTACCGCAACGAGCGCCCGCGATGGGACTTGGGCAAGGCCACGCCGGTATTTGAAAACTGGTTAAAATCCGGGCAACCGCTTGGGACCGGGCGAATTGCTATTTTGGGCTGCGGAAACGGGCACGACGCGCTGCTTTTTGCGGAAAACGGATTTGAAGTGACGGCGATAGATTTTGCAGTTGAACCGTTGGAATATCTGAAGAAGAATATCTCAAAAGATCAAAAGAATATTAGTCTCTTACGAGCTGATATTTTTGATTTACCGCAGAAATACGCTGGAACTTTCGATTTTGTTTTGGAATATACTGCCTATTGTGCAATTGATCCGGTACGGCGGGACGAGTACGTAGATTCTGTGTACCGCATACTTAGGCCCAACGGCTATTTGATCGCTTTATTTTTTCCGACGGATGGACGCCCCGGCGGACCGCCTTTCGCGATTCGATATGAAGAAATTGATGAGAAATTTTTTAAGAAATTCACGGTAATTCTTGACGAAATTCCAGAGAATTCGGTTCCGAAAAGACTGGGAAAGGAGCGATTTGTCATTCTTCAAAAAAAATAAAATTTGGATTTTGATACTCGGTTGTATTTCCTGCCGGCCGGCTTTGACCGGCGAAGAAACAAAACTCGTCGATCTTATCCGGTATCAGCAGAAACTAAGGCCGAAATTTGAAATTCAGGATGCATATAAATTACTGTATCAGGGAAATTTGGGAATCGACCATATCATGAGCGATACCGTAGCGGCAAAAGAGTATCTTGAATATGAGATATCTTCCATAATGGAGTTGGAGTTCCCGGGCGAACCGCTCATTGAAAACATCTCCATGGACACCACAATGGTACGGATCAATCTTCGTCCTTTTAAACGGCTGGGTTTGGACACGGAAAAACTGTGGCGAACTTTGGTTTTGTCGGCGGCGCATTATCCCAAAGTCGAAGAAAAGTTCGTTCATACATGGACCTTATACGTCAATTTGTGTAAAAAAGAAGTTTTGCCGTTTAGTTTTGAAAAGGTCAGACTGTTTGACGAACAAATGAGGGATAACAACTACCGAAGCGCCCACCATTCCAACGAATATACGGATACTTACAAGCCCGCATACAGAGTTGTTTTGCTTCGCGAATTTGAAAATTTGTTTCATTTACCTAATTATTAATCCGAGAGGAATAGCGTGGAAGAAGAGTTACTTAAAATCCGGCGTGAAAAATTAGACAAATTACGCGAGATGTCGATCGAGCCTTATCCGTATAAATTTGAGCGGCAGTATTTTTCGAAAGAATTATTGGAAAAATTTGACACTCTCGGGGTGAAAGATGATACGCAGTTGGAAAGCCCTGACGCCGTTCGCGTGCAGGTCTGCGGGCGCATTATGTCGCTGAGAAGTAAGGGCAAGACGGCGTTTGCGCATGTCATGGATCCGCACGGTAAAATTCAGATCTATGCGCGTAAAGATGCGTTGGGCGAAAAAATGTACGAGGCTTTCAGTAAACTGTTTGATCTCGGGGACATTATCGGCGTCAAAGGAATTTTGTTTAAAACGCATACGGGCGAGATCACGATCAAGGCGGAAGAGATTACGCTGTTGTGCAAGAGTTTGCGTTATTTGCCGGCGGGCAAAGAAAAAATTCTTGAGGACGGAACGGTTCAAAGATACAGCGACGTGGAAGACAAAGAATTTCGTTACCGCCAGCGTTATGCGGATATGATCATGCACCCGGACGTGCGGGAAGTATTTGTCAAGCGAAGCAAGATCATTTCCGCTATTCGTCAATTTCTCGATCGGCGCAACTACCTCGAGGTTGAGACGCCCATCCTGCAACCGTTGTACGGAGGCGCATCGGCGCGGCCTTTTCTGACGCACCACAACGCGCTTGACATTAAATTATATATGCGGATCGCCCTGGAATTGTATTTGAAGCGGCTCATTGTAGGCGGATGCGAACGCGTCTATGAGATCTCGAAAATTTTCCGGAATGAAGGCATGGACCGTTTCCATAATCCGGAATTTACCATGCTGGAATTTTACGAAGCGTATTCGGACTTTTATGATCTGATGACGCTGACGGAAGAGATGCTGGCGTTCGTTTGCCAGGAAGTTAACGGATCGACGCAGTTTGAAACGATGGGACATCGGGTGAATTTTGCTCCACCGTATGAACGCCTGAGCATGTTCGACGCGATCAAAAAATACGCGCAGCTGGATGTCGGTGAGATGAATGAAGAATCGCTGCGTACGGAATGCCGAAAGATGGAAATTCCGCTGGACAAATCGTGGGATCGCGGCAAGATCATCGACGAGATATTCAGCGCAAAAGTTCAGGAACATTTAATCCAGCCCGTTTTCATTATGGAACAGCCGATAGAAATCTCGCCTCTTGCGAAGAAACATCGTTCCAAAAAAGGCGTGGTCGAGCGTTTCGAATTATTTATACTGGG
>JAEUSJ010000038.1:16986-18657 GCA_016788215.1 bacterium
GATAGAAATCTCGCCTCTTGCGAAGAAACATCGTTCCAAAAAAGGCGTGGTCGAGCGTTTCGAATTATTTATACTGGGAAGCGAAGTAGCAAACGCCTTCAGCGAATTAAACGATCCGATCGACCAACGCGAACGTTTTGAGGCTCAAATGGGCCTGCGCGCGCGGGGGGACGACGAAGCCCAAATGCTGGACGAAGATTTTCTGCGGGCGATCGAGTACGGAATGCCGCCCACGGCGGGAGAAGGAATCGGAATCGACCGTTTGGTCATGATGATGACTAATCAGGAATCGATACGCGACGTACTCTTTTTTCCGACGATGCGTCCGGAGTAGTTTGACGCAAATAACTCGAAAGGAAAAGGAACTTTTAATAAACTTTGGTTCACTTTAGACAAAAATAATTCTGTGCTTTTTGTGTCTTTTGTGGCTAATATAGACTATGGCATCCTTTAAGAAAATTATCGTTACTATAGCAGAATTTTTATTTATCGACAAATTCGGTAAAAAGGTTTTGACTTTTTTTTCCGGAATGGGTGAATCGATAATTTTGTTTTATTTCGCCGTCAAGAATTTACGCTATATGCATCGGGACCGGAAGCTTGTATTGGAACAAATGGTGATCGTGGGTTTTAATTCGATCCCGCTTGTCATCGTGTCGGCAACGTTTGCAGGAATGGTCAGCGCTGTGCAGGCAGGATATCAATTACAGGGTTTTGGTTCTCCCAATATGTTTCTCGGTTCCGCGACGAGCCGTGCCATTACGACGGAACTTGCGCCCGTGCTGACGGGATTGGTTTTATCCGGAAGATTTGGCGCGTCGATAGCCGCGGAGATCGGTACGATGAAAGTGACGGAACAGATCGATGCATTGGAAACGCTGGCGATCGATCCGATTCGGTATCTCGCAACTCCGAGATTGCTTGCGGGTATCATCATGATGCCGGTTCTCATTGTCATTGCCGACTTTATAGCCATCGGCGGATCCATGTTCATCGGGTACATATCGATGGATGTAGCTCCGCAGGCTTTTTTTGCCAGCGTTCAACGTTTTATGGAAGTCAGAGATTTAATGGCCGGTATCGTTAAAGCATTTCTCTTTGGAACGTCTACGGCGCTGATCGGTTGTTATGTTGGATTCTCCACCGAGGGCGGCGCTGAAGGAGTCGGACAGGCAACGATACGCGCGTTTGTATTATCGTCGGCTGCGATCCTGGTCAATGATTACGTAGTCGCTTCGATATTTTTCTTATAAGACAGCAGAAAACGATATTTATTGTGAATAACAAGTTGCCCCCAAAACACCTGAAAAACACAAAAGTAGTTTTAGGATAGTTATTTGGAATCATGATTGAATTATTATTCATCGAATTTTCTTTGTGTTAGTTCGTGTTATTCGTGGCTGAGTATTCGGCTTACAAAAAAGTTTTTATGATCCAGATCAGTAATCTCTATAAATCGTTTCGCGATAAGCATATATTGAGCGGCGTAAATCTTGACATTGAGACGGGAAAAATTACTACTATCATCGGCCGCTCAGGGTGTGGAAAAAGCGTTTTGCTGAAACATATCGTAGCCTTGCTCAGGCCGGACAAAGGCAAAGTGATAGTGGAGGGTGAAAACCTCAGCAACATGTCGTCATCGGAGCTTTTTGAGACACGCAAAAAAATGGG
>JAEUSJ010000038.1:18757-20875 GCA_016788215.1 bacterium
GGCAAAGTGATAGTGGAGGGTGAAAACCTCAGCAACATGTCGTCATCGGAGCTTTTTGAGACACGCAAAAAAATGGGATTGGTTTTCCAGAACGGTGCATTGTTTGATTCCATGAATGTTGATGAAAATGTCGGGCTTGGCTTGCGTGAACATACTAAGTTGTCGGAAAAGGAAATCGGGGAAAAAATTACGCGGCTCCTGGATATGGTAGGTTTGCCAGGCATTGAAAAATATAAGCCCTCCGAACTCTCCGGCGGCATGAAAAAACGCGTAAGCCTGGCTCGCGCGCTTGCCATGGAACCGAAATTTGTGCTGTATGACGAACCTACCACCGGACTTGATCCCATCATGGCTGCGATCATTGACGATCTCATCATTCGGCTCAATACGGAACTCAACATCACGTCCATCGTTGTGACGCACGATATGCACAGCGTTTACGAGATCTCCGACCGCGTTGCGATGCTCCATTATGGCGTCGTACGATTTTGCGGCAGCACTGATGAACTCAAAAATACAACCGATCCTGTCGTACGTCAGTTCATCGAAGGCAAAATCGAAGGTCCGATCCAGCCCGTTTTGAAGGACGGAAGGTAGCAGTATACGAACCTCTAAGATTCCGTGCCCAAGCACAAGACTCATTTTATTTCTAATTCAAACCTCCTTTTTCGCAATACCACCCCCAATTTATCCAAGTAGCCGTAACAAAAAAAATTTTCTTGCCTAAGTAAAAAAAAAACAATTACTTTTGAGCGGAAAAAAATATTTCAAAAATATTTTTATGCAATTTCGTGGTTTTAGCCGTCTTATGTAGTAGAGGTGGGTCATACTCCATAGTACGTGTAGCTAAGAAATAAGCTTTAATACATAACTCCAGGTAATATGCCGGCTTGAGATAAGTCCTCTTATAGAACGATGCCGCATAGGCCAATTCAAAAATGTAAAACTGTCGGAGAGGAGGCGATGAAAAATATGAGTGTGTAGTAGTTTCATATTTATGATTTAAATAACAAGCCTTTTCAAACTATGAGAACAAAAAAGGGAAGAACCATATTACCGTATTCAGTCCCCGGAAGGAATTGAATCTTTTAAGTAATATGGACTTCCCGTTGTTAATCTAAAAAAATGAATATGGATTAGCAATTTTTTTGTTGTCAAATTAGGGAGAAATTTAACATGAGAAATGTATTTGTATTTCTAACCTTATTTCTTGTACTTTTAACATCATGCGAAGACAAGAAAGAAAACGGGACATTTAACGGAAAACCTGTTCTGACAAAGGAAGAGGCTGTCAAAGCGCTGAATACTTTAGCATTTGATTTAGCATCTGACCGAAACTGGACTACGCTGAATAACCTTGAAATTCTACAAAAAACTCCAATCAAGGCAAACGAATTACCCGTGAAGTCTGCAACGCCAATGTCATTTTACCTTAAGGATAGCGGCGATGAACTGACCGAATACAACGTCGTCATTGAATTAAACGGGCCTCATAATTTGGAAAAATTAAAAAAGTCATCGGGCAATGATGTGTATCGCGTTGCACTGGACCCGGATCAGTTCTATTTACCGGAAGATCCTTCCGAAGAAGACTGGACTTCACGCCCGACACTCCAACTCCCAACTTATTATTATGCAGGAGATGAAACAAATCCGGTAGAAGAAACGATAACATTTGGCTCCGGTATTACGCAGGCGGAACCGATATTTTTTGTAACGTTGATCGAAACGTCAGACGGAACGGCCCATAAATCGGCGGTCATTCCGGGCGCCTATCTTGCGTTTTTTGGACTGGACCTTCGCTACGACACGGACGATGGTAATGAAGAGTTTGAATTGTTCCTCTCAAACGGCCCTAATGTGCTGACAAATCCATTCAATCCTTCAACAATTCATATGTTTAACGGCAGCGCCAGTGATGACGCATCTGGATTGACCAGGAATTATCCGGACATAAATTATATTGCTAATGGTTGGAACGTAGATACTGCTCAGTCGATTGCTCTGCGAGTTTTTGACGGTGCTACATTTCGTCTGACCCCGATCGAGGATGACTACTCCGCCGGGAATTATTGCCGCAACGGCTTAAACGTGGGGCAAACCAGCGATCATAATGTA
>JAEUSJ010000390.1 GCA_016788215.1 bacterium
AATCACATCACATGCCGTCACAAGTCATTGTTGAAAATTTTGAAAGCGAGATTCTGAAAAATAATCCGCTCGGTGATTCATACGTACGGAAACTTGCGGTCTATCTTCCACCGGGATATCAAGAGGATTCGAGCCGTCGATATCCTGTGATCTATATGCTGAGCGGTTTTATGGGATTTGGCACCATGTTTCTCTCCCCTCAGGCATGGGGCTATGCGATCGATGAACGTTGCGATAAACTCATTGCGGAAGGCCGTATGGAAAAATGTATACTCGTCATGCCGGACTGTTTTACGCAGTGGGGCGGTTCGCAATATATGAATTCTACCGCGATGGGAAATTATGAAGATTATCTGCTAAAAGAGATCATTCCTTTCGTTGACAATAAGTATCGAACCATGGCGGCATCCGAGCACCGCGCAGTGATGGGTAAATCCAGCGGCGGATACGCAGCGCTGATGCTGGCGATGCGTTACCCTGATATTTTTTCGGCTTTTTTCTGCAGTTCGGGCGACATGTATTTTGAATACGGATATAAAGGCGATTTTCCAAACTGTTACAATACGATACGCAAGGCGGGTAGTCTTGAAAACTTTTTTGAAAATTTTTTCGATGTGCCGAAAAAAACAGGAGACATGATCACAGCGATTAATATTATCGCGATGGCCGCCGCCTATTCCCCCAATCCGAAATCGAAAACCTACGGTTTCGACCTCCCTTTTGATATTGAAACGGGCGAAATACGCGGAGATATATGGAAAAAATGGCTGGCCAGCGATCCGGTGTACCTAATCGATGAAAAAAAATTTCAAACTAACCTAAAAAAACTCAAAGGCGTCTTTCTGGAATGCGGCTCGCGTGATGAATACCATCTACATATCGGCGCGAGGATATTCACCAAAAAATTAAAAGAATACGGCATTAAGCATTGGTATGAGGAATTTGACGACGGCCACATGGGAACGAATTACCGGTATGATGTATCGTTGTCGAAAATAAGCGGAGTCATATCCAAGTGAAAAAAATTAAACATCGGTTATTATTAAGCGCAGCAATAGCGGTTATATGCGCCGGTATAGGATACGGACAGCATGAAGTAATTAATATCGACGTCACGCTTATGCATGAGACCGATATAATTCAGGATAGTAACGGATGGGCCGCTTATTCAATTCTGGAGTCGTTTGAAAACACGCTGGCGTCGTTGGGGTATTCGCCGCACATTTCCGTTCAGTCACCCAAAAACATTAAATTGGAGCAGCAGAAGTTCGATGATGTATTGAAGAAAAAATTTTCGCCCGCACAATTCGTCGTAAGGATTATCAGCCGGTCGGAAAAAAATAGGATAGAATATACGGTTGATGCCGCGGCGATTGCGCCAAAAAAATA
>JAEUSJ010000391.1 GCA_016788215.1 bacterium
AGAACTCGCATTAATCAGTATCTCGGTGCTAATCCGTCGAATCCGCGTTATCCGTGCGCAATTGTCCGAACATGTTATCAAATAAAAATTGATTTTGCAAATCCTAATTGATATATTGGCGCGCATTTATAAGAAATCACATAAGGAGTTGAGAAAAGCGAACACATGGCCATTGAAAACATAAGAAATTTCTGTATTGTTGCGCATATAGACCACGGTAAATCTACGCTGGCTGACCGTTTGCTTGAATACACGCACACGATCAACAAGCGTGAGATGCATAGCCAGGTATTGGACAGCATGGATCTGGAACAGGAACGCGGCATTACCATTAAGGCGCACGCGATTCGTATGGATTATACGGCCAAGGATAAAAAGGAATACATACTGAATTTGATCGACACGCCCGGCCATGTTGATTTTACTTACGAAGTGTCGCGCAGCCTTGCCGCTTGTGAAGGTGCCATATTGGTGGTGGATGCGTCGCAGGGTATCGAAGCGCAAACGATCAGTAATTTGTATCTTGCCATCGACGCGGGCCTGCACATTGTTCCGGTAGTCAATAAGATAGATCTTCCCAGCGCGCAGCCGGAAGAAACATGCCAGGAAATTATCGACCTGATCGGGTGTAAACGTGAAGATATTGTTTTGGCCAGCGCAAAAGCAGGTATCGGCATTGTTGAAATTCTTGACAAGATCGTGAGCGATATTCCGGCGCCGACGGGCGATCCCACAAAGCCGCTTCAGGCGTTGATTTTCGATTCGGTGTTCGATCCGTTTCGCGGCGCCATTGCCTATGTGCGCGTATTTCAGGGCGAATTGCCCCAGCGCACGCATCTGAAATTTTTTTCCAACGACCGCCATTACGATGCGGATGAAGTCGGGTATTTACGCATAGATAAGATCAAATCGGAAAAATTGTCCATTGGCGAAGTAGGGTATGTTGTTGCCAACGTGCGTGAGATCAGCGATATACGTGTCGGCGATACGATCACCAACGCCGAGAATCCCGCCGCGGAACCGCTCGAGGGTTACAAAGACATCAAGCCGATGGTATTCAGCGGTATTTACCCGACGGACAGCGATGATTTTGAGGAATTGCGTCATTCGCTGGAAAAACTCAAGCTCAATGATTCGTCGCTTATTTATGAACCGGAAACTTCAACCGCGCTGGGATTTGGTTTCCGCTGCGGATTTCTCGGATTGCTTCACATGGAAATTGTGCAGGAACGTCTGCATCGCGAATTTAATATCAACATGATCACAACCGTTCCGAGCGTGCGTTATCAGGTTTTTAAGACTGACGGAACGATGATCGAAGTGAGTAACCCATCCCTTATGCCGTCGCCGGGCGTAATTGAACATGTGGAAGAACCGTATATCAAAGCG
>JAEUSJ010000392.1 GCA_016788215.1 bacterium
CCGATGATCAGCGCTGAGATCATGCCGTTATCGCCTGTGAGTCCAACGGAAACAAGTACGAAGGAAGAAATAATCAAGGTCATCAAGGTCATACCGGAAACGGGATTCGTTCCCACGATGGCAATCGCATTGGCGGCAACGGTTGTGAATAAGAACGAAATAATTAGCACAATAAGAAGTCCGACCATGGCGTGCGTTATATTATGAACCACGCCGACCTGGAAGAAAATGAAAATCATAATTGCAGTCATTACGATGCCGATGGCAATAATGCTCATGGACAAATCTTTCTGCGTTCGTACGCGGCCGTCCATGTCTGCTTTTTTCCCAACAATTTCTTTAAAACCTAATACGAATGCCGATTTAATAATTTTGGACGACCGGATAATGCCGATAATTCCTGCCATTGCGATTCCGCCAATACCTACGTGGCGAACATAATTTCTGAAAATTTCTTCAGCCGACATATCGCCGATCAGTTTAGTCACATTCGCGCCAAGAGGCGTTGTAAGGCCGCTGCCGACGTGATACAAAGCGGGGATGATCACGTACCATGATACAAATGAGCCGGCCGCAATGATGGATGAATATTTTAAGCCGATGATATAGCCTAGTCCGGTTACTGCCGCACCGATATTGACTTTGAATACCAGTTTCATTTTGTCCGCTAACACGTCGCCGTAAGGTAATACGCGGGTAGTAAACACTTCGCTCCACCAGCCAAACGAGGCAATAATAAAATCATAAATGCCGCCGATGATACCGCTGAAGACCAGCACTTTCGCCTGATTACCGCCTTTTTCGCCTGCAACGAGAACTTCGGTAGTTGCCGTCGCTTCCGGGAATGGGAATTTCCCGTGCATTTCCGCTACAAAATATTTTCTGAATGGTATGAGAAATAAAATTCCAAGAAACCCGCCGAAAAGTGACGCGAAAAATACTTGATAAAATTCTGCGTTCAATTCAAGAATGTACAAAGCGGGTATGGTGAAGATTGCGCCGGCGACCACCGCGCCTGAATTTGCACCGATGGACTGAATTATCACATTTTCGCCCAGAGCGTTTTTTCGTTTAGCCGCGGCAGATAAACCGACGGCAATGATCGCGATCGGGATGGCGGCTTCAAAAACCTGTCCGATCTTCAATCCTAAATAGGCGGCCGCTGCGGAGAACAGCATCGCCATGAGCAAACCCCAAAAAACGGAACGGAAATTTACCTCCGGGTAAACCTGAAGAGGCGACATAATGGGTTTGTATTCTTCGCCGGGTTTTAGATCGGTATACGCGTTGGTCGGTAATCCTTTAACAGCTTGTGTAGCATGATCACTCATAAACATAACTCCTTGCTGATTCAGATGGAATGGATTGCATATTTAAAGAAAGGTCA
>JAEUSJ010000393.1 GCA_016788215.1 bacterium
CTGTAGGATGCAAACAGGCGACGCACTTCTTCCGTATAATTCTGAAGCCGAACACATAAATGTTGAAGATGTATATTTCTTGCTTCCGCCACCGGCGTTACACTTTCTCAAAATCGCCGATTCGATCCAAATGCAGGATCGTCGTGCGTCCATCCGCAGACCTCTGGAACATCGTTTTGAATTTCGCATTCCATTCCAGTTCATCGTGCTTATACGAATGCCGCGCATTGATGGTCTGCGCAAAAGTGTCATCAAATGCTTTGAGAGAGACCATGATCTCTGCATCCGTTTTCGTGAGATCGTCCTGTGTAAAACCACTAAGCGGACTTTGGTCATCAATAGGATGAACGACGGTCCAGTTCATCGTAAGAAAATTAATCGACTCCCTTTCCAAGACGAGTTCAAAAAATTTTCTTGTTGAATGCCCATTATCCTGAACGACCAAACTGATAAGAACTTGTATGTCCGCATCGATAAGCGGATTATTTTTGGCATTGGCCAAACGGAACATCAAGGCTTTACCTTCCCGGTATGGTGCGATCAGAGCTTTTTCGCTGAACAGGATATTGGCTACCGGCCTCGAAAATCTTCCATACAGCAGACCCGTTGCCAGCGCAAAGCAGAGCAAGCCCGTCATGGCTTCCACTGACGCTAAAATATTTGCAAAAAGTCCAACCGGATTGACTCTTCCGTAACCAACTGTTGTGAGGGTTTGTGCGCTGAAAAAAAATTCTTCTAAAAATTGCTCGCTCGCAGTCGTGGCGCTAGTGCCGGCTAGGTGTTCAATTCCAATGAGAAAATAAATCGAAGCAAATAGAAGATTAAGAAGAAAATACGTGCTCAATATGAGGAGCAAAAATTTCGGCCACGACATGGTGATTAGCGCGTTAAAGAAACTCAGCCTCTGCATTAACGGCACGCCGGTTTTTTTGACATTAAAACTGCCGTCTTTGTTGAGAAACCGGCTGCCTTGGTTTGCGACGAGATTGCTCAGTCCGGAATCGTTGTAATCTTTTATGCTTTTGTAAATTTTACCGATCATATACGAATATTCATATTAGTGTTCAGGCGTCCAATGCCGACTTTGATTCTTCTTTGGTTCTTTCTTGTATCAAGGCAAAGATAGAACCATTCTCTGATAATGTGATTTGAAACTAAAGTAAATTACTCGCCAGTTCCGCCAACGCGCTGCGCTCGCCTTTCACGAGATTCACATGCGCAAAGAGTTCCTGCCCTTTCATTCGGTCGACCAGATACGTAAGCCCGTTCGATTGGCTGTCGAGATAGGGCGAATCGATCTGATAAATATCCCCGACAAAAACCATTTTCGCACCTTCGCCTGCGCG
>JAEUSJ010000394.1 GCA_016788215.1 bacterium
CACGCAGCGATATGCGAGCCCTTTGGCAAATCAGTCCGTGATGTACGAACGTGCGATGGACATGCCTTCAGAAACCGATTTCGGTAATTTCAAATCACTTGAAGGCGTTGCAGAAGAAGATCTTTTCTTCTACGATCTCTCTAAAGTTACGTTGCGCAAAGGCGAGCGTGGGCAATATAACATCTTCTCCGCGTCCGTACCGTACGCACATATTTTCGAGGTGAATATTCCCAATGCGCTCAGCAGCGACGGTTATGCTGTTGAAAAGAAAGAACCTTACCAGGTTTGGCATTCTATTAAATTAGAAAATAAGTCTTCACAACCCTGGACGACCGGCAGCGCGATTACGTTTCAAAACGGAAAACCGTTGGGCCAGGACATTCTCAGATATACGGCCGTCAAATCTTTTAATACCGTAAAGATCACGCAGTCGCCTGACCTGCGCGTAACGGAGGAAGAAAAAGAAACTACGCGGAAAGAGGAGGTACGTAAGAAAGACGGTTACTACTATGATCTCGTGACTATAACGGGAGAGATCGTGATCAATAATTATAAAAATAAAGATGCCCGTATCATTGTAACGCGACCCATTACCGGAAAGATCCTCGCCGCGGAGTATCAACCAAAAATTACTCAACCGGCCATGATGCGCAATGCGCTTAACTTGGAGAATAATCTGGAGTGGGACGTGTCGGTCAAGGGCGGCGAAGAGAAAAAAATTATCTACACGTATGAAATATTTCTGAGACGGTAAACCGTTATTCACATTAATTTGATATTGGATTACATATCAGAAAAATTACCTGAATTGATCTGATAAAGGAAAAGTGTTGTTGCGTCAAGCAATCATATTAACAATCCTCATTCTTACCGGATCCTGCAAAAAGGCCGATCAAGCTAACCGGCCGATCCACCGCGTTGCTTATAAAATCGTAGTGCCGGACTCACTCATTCGAATTAAGAATGATTTGATAACATTCTATGAACGGTGGAACACGAGACAGGATCTGCCTTTTACGTTTTCCGATTCGGCTGAACGTATTTTGCGCATCAACGATAGTACTGAGTACCATAACAATTATTTCCAGCTCATCAACGACACGATAAAGTACAAAGACGAACGCCTGCCATTACATTCTACCCTTATTGCCGTCAAGGCCAACGGCCATATTCAGATCGTAACCCATAATTCTGTTCGTAGGTGGTTTTTGCTTGAGGCTTTGTTCGAACTTTTTGAAAACTACGCCGATCGATCCGAAGCGATTCTGATTCACTCCGGAAGACAAATAGTTCTCAAATCCTACAAAACCGACTCAGGCTGGGTGGACGATCTCAATGTCTTT
>JAEUSJ010000395.1 GCA_016788215.1 bacterium
AAGGATGGACGGCGTGGGAGAATGGGTTATATGCCACCGCGCATGCGAAGTTCACAGAGGCAGGGGGAGTGGAAGGGCTGAACGGCCTGGGGTGGACGACGCTGAAGATGGATTCACTTCCGAAGTCTCAGGTATACTTTGCGCTGGCGGCGGTGGGTGGATCGGACACACTGACGGATGCGGCGGCGGGACTTGCGATCGTGGCCTGGCAGCAGGCGAATCATGACACGAGTTTGATGGCGGCGAATTATGTTCTTCGCAAGGCTCCGAATTACATTTTCACGCATGATGTAACTATAACGAAAAACACCATCCTGCTGGCTAAGGCGTATGATGAATATCATCTGCTTCAGTATGCGAATTGTATAACATCCATACAGCAGATAGACAACACATTTACGGCGAATGTGAACGATCCGGCAATTGCGCAGATACTGATCAACAAGCTGAATCTCTTGAGCGGCACCGGCAGTTAAAGAGACGCTACCGGCGGACGTTTTCGAATACATGAAACGTCCTTAAAGTTATCCAACGTCCCGTGAGTAGGCCTGCGGCTTATTTACGGGACGTTTTTTTTTCTGTTGGAAGAGTTTTCACTGTATGAAAAAGAAGCAGGATCAGAACTGTAACCATTATTAAAGACAAGCAAAGCCAAAGGACTTGGTTAGAAACAGGAAGGTTTCGAAGTAAATAAGGTCCGCGCTCAAATGTCAAGAGTTGGTGTAGAGGAGAAAATCTCCAATCAAGATAGATCCGGTCGTTTAGAAATAGATCTATGCCTTTATTGATGTAAGTCCATTTCAGTATATGATAAAAGGAGAAAAATTCTCCGATGCAGAAGTATAATTGTTGAATGACTGAAACGCCCAAAGTGCCGGCGAATAATCCTATTTTGAGCCGGTTGTTTTTTATTTCAATCTTCTCTTTTATCCATAATGCGGAAGGTATTAACATAAACGGAATAACCATAAGTAAATAGCGGGGTCCATGTGAAAATCCCCCATGCCAATATTGATAAGATGAAATGACGATCACAACCGATAGTATCATTGTCAAAAAGATTTGGGAGACTGACCTGTGTTTCCGGTGAAAGGGTCTCCACATCAAGAATCCGAAAATCACCGCAGGGCAAAATAACATAAGGCCTTTGCCGTAACCGATTAATATCCCGTACAAGTTTCGCCAAAAAAGTGAAGAAGTTACGGGTACCCAATCCACAGGGTTATGTGCCGACAAACCTCTTCCCGTTTCAAAAACACTCCCAAATCGGAACCAGTTAAAGTATCCTAATAAT
>JAEUSJ010000396.1 GCA_016788215.1 bacterium
AAGAATTACGCGATGGCGGCTTCATAATAGTAGGAACAATTAGTGCAATCAGTCCAGGAAATACTGATATCTACGTTGCGAAAACTGATAGTCGCGGAAAGATGTTATGGTCGAACATAATTGGCGGGATAAATGAAGAAGAAGGACGAGCGGTGGAAGAATTACCGGACGGAGACATTGTCATTGCCGGCACTACGGCGAGCTATGGCGCCGGGTCCAACGACATCCTACTGGTCAAAATGGATGCATTAGGAAACCAGAAATGGATCAAAACATATGGAAGCAGTGCAAATGACCTGGCGTTTGATATCAAAAAAACTTCGGACGGCGGATTGATCGTTACAGGCTTTACGTCCGGCATCGGACCGGATTATATCGATACTTTTTTACTAAAAACCGATGCGGACGGAAACCAGCAATGGTTTGAACGTTTTGACGCTGATGGGCGAAATGATGAAGCGCAATGCGTTATTGAGACGACGGGCGGTGGATTTGTGGCAGTAGGCCGTTACAATAACGATCTCGCATCGGGAGGTTATCAAGCGTATGTTGTGAAATCAACTGCAGATGGAAGCACGGTATGGAAATCTTTTATTGGTTTTTCAACTTCCGACGAAGCCTATTCGGTTGTTCAGGCGCGTGATGGAAATTATATTTTGACCGGCAAAACGTTCCTGAACAAAACGCTTAACGACTATCAATTATTGCTCGTCAAGATCGATAATTCAGGAAATATCCTATGGACCAAAACCTACGGCGGTTCTATGGATGAGGTCGGGTATGATATTCAACAGGCCGACAACGGTTATGTCGTAGTGGGTTATACGGCGAGTTATGGCCATGGAAGTACCGATATCTATGTACTCAATATCGATGAAGACGGTGAAGTGCAGTAATTTTTTTTTGGAGGCTCTCGATAAATTTCCAATCCTGTCTTTGTTCAAATTATCCCCGATACATCTCAAATCAATGCATGGAAACAATTTAACCGAAAACATTCGGGCCAATGGCATGTGCGCTGGGACTATAAAAACGGGAGCCCGGCTTCGATCATGGGCTATAAGTCAAAAAGAATAATAAGATCAAGCAGCGTGACGGCGCTGAAGCCATCGCTCTTGATTCTTTCCGTGAACATAAGAACTTATTCAAACTCCTTGATGCGGTGGATCAATTGACTGTAACGAATAAGAGTCCTTTAAACCACGTTGACCTGACGCAAACGGGGTTTTGTGTTTTATTAAATCCTGCTAACAAAAAA
>JAEUSJ010000397.1 GCA_016788215.1 bacterium
GCCGCTACTTCAATGGCGCCAACGGAACTGCTTTTTAAAAATCCATCCGACACGTTGTTCCACGTTATGCCGCCATCCTCGGTTTTCCAGATGCCTCCGCCTGTGGCTCCGAAATAGAATGTATACGGTTGATCGACATGCCCGGCAACGGCGACGGAGCGTCCTCCGCGAAACGGCCCGATATTCCTCCATTGCATGGACTTGAATAGATTGTTATCGTAAACTTTTGCAGAAGTGATTTTATCTTTTTGTTGGGATACGACCGGCGGGCCAGTCAGAGGATAGACGAATAGCAATATCAGAATCATTTTTTTCACGATGATTTCTCCTTGTTAACGGAAAGAATTGATTTTTGATTTTAAGGTACTATATTAGGCTGATTAAGAAAGGATTTGTATGTGTCGTTTAGTTATTTATAAAGGCGTCTCGCTGCCCATCAGCAAACTTGTGCTCGATCCGCCGCATTCGTTATTCAAACAAAGTTATGAAGCCGACGAAATGTTATCCGGCCGCTTGAATGCCGACGGATTTGGTTTCGGTTGGTATGTCCCATCGTTAGATCCGGCGCCTGCTGTCTATACCAATACGCTACCAATATGGCATGATGTGAATGTGCCGCGTATGATGAATAAGATTTCATCTGAACTTTTTTTCGCCCATGTTCGAGGCGCATCGGACGGGATGCCCGTCACGTCAACGAATACACATCCGTTTTGTTATAGGAATTTTTTATTTATGCACAACGGGGCTATCGACCATTTCCGTACAAGAATATTCCCCGCGATTGCGCCGGACATTCATGCTCCGTTGTGGGATCATATTAAAGGTAATACAGATTCAGAGCATGTCTTTGGGCTCTGGCTGAGTTTTCTGAACGCAGCGAACAAAGCAACATTTACTTTAAGCGAACAGGTAACTGCTTTGCGTAAGACTATTTCCCATCTGGAGATTATTGCGAAAAAAAATAAAATTGATATGGTATTGAATATCGGAATATCCGACGGAACCAATGTCATTGCGCTGCGACATCATTTCGGCAATCGAAAAGCCACATTATATTATATCGATGAGTCAGCGGTATTTACCGGCGCAAAAATCATCGCATCCGAGAAACTGAATGACGAAAAGAATTGGAAAACCGTTCCGGAGAGATCCTTCGTTACCATTGATTCAAATAATGCATTAGCAATCTTACCGCTTTAAGGCACTCGTAACCACACCGGTTCCTCGCAGTCGGTCTTTAATTGCCAATATTTTT
>JAEUSJ010000398.1 GCA_016788215.1 bacterium
ATGAGTTGGCCGAATTCTTCCACTATATGTTTCCGCCGGTGATCATCGATCACCTTCCAAACTTCCGGGGCGTGCTTACGCATATCGTCGACAAAATGTTTATTGAAGCTGGTATACAGCGTCCCGACAAACTCAATCATCTTTTTCAATTTTTCCACGAAGGCCATGTTCTTGGTGTCGGTCAATCCGCACATAAATCCATTACATTCGCCGACTTTGTGCGCCACCAATTCTTGTAGTAAAACCATTTTGCTGTCATAGTGCTGATACAGGGTTTTCTTGCTCATGCCCAGTTCTTCGGCGATCTCTTCCATGGTTACTTTGCTGAATCCGTATTGGATGAACTTCTCTCCTGCGGCGCGCATGATTCTTTGTTTGATTTCCATTTCTTCCGACATATTTTCTCCTCAATTATCAGGAAACTATTTCAGTGTTTCCGGTTTCCATAAAGTTAAAAAAATTAGCAGTTTAAGTTAATAAATCTGCTACATTTGTAGGAAACTTAGTTCGTTTCTACGGTTTCCAATATAAAAAGTTTCATTTAGGATGTCAAGAGGAAAGATTTTTTCCTAACATCGACCCTACTTTCAAAAGTACGTTCTCCCTTCCATTGAGAACAGACTGAGAGTGAGTTCTAACAATTCTCTGGACGTTAGGCCGCCCTTAACTGAAATCAGTGATCGAATTGAAATAAGTGTAGTCTGGCCGAAACCTCAAATATGATTCCAGAGGAAGCCTTAAGTTGATAGGGATCCAGTGCTTTCCATGTATAATCCGTACTGGTGGAATTGTTACGGAAAATGATTTCTTTTTCGTTGATCGTGATGTTTGGAAGAAAATCTTTCTGTACATTAACCTGAATCGATAGGTTTTTCAATATAAAAACGTCGGCACTAAGTGCTACAAAAAAACCCTGCTTCATTCCCTTCTGATCACCGGTTGTTCGGAATGAATAGTTTGTTAGTGAGGCTGGCCAAGCGGTTATTTTGGGTTTCATTGTGAAGTTTATTAATTCCCATCCGAAACCCCCACCTATCTCTAATCGACTCACCTGAATTAAACGAAAAAGAGGCCCAACTTTGTATGATGTAAAAGAAAATTGACGATTCATCGTAACGTTATTTAGGAAGCCATTGGAATAGGTTGTATTACTAGTATAATTTTGTGCAAAAAATATTTCCAATGACGCCGATATCCTTTTAAGTATGTAAACATCTGTGCTAATCAGATACCCGGACGATGAATTTCCTAT
>JAEUSJ010000399.1 GCA_016788215.1 bacterium
CCCGCGGGCCGCGCTCAGCTATGAATACAACGACCAATTGAACCTCAAATGGGCATATGGATGGTATTATCAGCCGGATAATTTTCAGAAAATGAAAGCGTACGATAATCAGTACAAATTATATTCGAAACCTGAGAAGAGCATTCATTATGTCATGAGCGCAGCGTATGCTCCCGATCCTAATTCCGGAATAACAGCCGAGATTTATTATAAGGATTATCCCCGGCTGAATGACGATTACAATTTTGATTTTTCCAACCGTATCGAAGGCGTCGGCATAGTTGATAAACCGTACAACACGCATTCAGGATATGCTGCGGGGTTTGACCTATTCTTCAAAAAACGATACGGCGCTTTTAATCTACTCAGCGTCGGCTACTCCTTTTCCGTCAGCCGGATCAGGAACCACCTGCATATTACCGCACCCAGAGATCTGGATCGAACGCATTCTCTCGCGATCAATAATATTTACAATTTCGGACGCGGCTTGTCCCTGAGTACTTTATTCCGCCTGCATACCGGCGATCCCTACACGCCCAGCAGCGTACGCATTCTCGGCGACAGTTCCGTCACCGACAGCCGCATATATTATGTGACGGAAACAAAAAACAGCGGACGCCTTCCCCTATTTCACTCTTTGGACATTAAACTTGAAAAACGCTGGAATCTTAATCAGATCTATCTTGTTACTTACGGTGGAATTATCAATGCGTATGATCACAACAATATTCGCCAGCGCGCATGGAAACGCGAAGTCAATAACGGAAAGGTGACGTCGTATTCGCAAAAAAATCAACTTTATTTTCCGCGGGTGTACACGCTGGGCCTTAGTCTGGAACTCAGTATTCCGAGGAGTAGATAAGATGATCGGTCAATACATGAAGAAGAGAATTTTGTTATTAATTCAGGTAATAGTGATGACTCTAGTAAGTTCATGCGACCAGTCCACTTCCGGCCCAGATACACCCGATGGAACTGCCCTTGGATTAAACGGTGAAGATTATGGTCAGTCAATAATGCAAACTCGTGACGGTGGATATTTCATTACAGGCTACACAAAAAGTATACGGAACAACCATGATATCTATGTAATAAAAACTGACAGGGACTTTACAGCGCAATGGTCAAAAACATACGGAAACAACAATATCGACCGAGGGTATGCAGGTAAAGAATTACGCGATGGCGGCTTCATAATAGTAGGAACAATTAGTGCAATCAGTCCAGGAAATACTGATATCTACGTT
>JAEUSJ010000039.1 GCA_016788215.1 bacterium
GGGGTGGTTTGTGTCAAAAATCAACGTATCATAGGTAGCGTTATTTTCATTCAAAGAACCGATCACGGGATCAATGGACTCCATACGTCCCCAATAGCCGTTGCCTCTATAGTAGTAATAAAATGTCGCCAGGACCACATTGCCGCCGTCCAATACGTAATCGTGGAGCGCGTTGGCGACGTTGCTGTCGTTCTCTGATGAACTATTGGCGAACAATAAAACCACGTCAAAATCGTTCAATTGACCCTGCGTTGGAGTTGAGTCTGCCACATCCCATGGAGTAAATTCCAATCCCTCCATATTAAGCGGGAAAACTTCAACAGCGCGTTCGAATTCATAATGCGGGCTCATGACAAGTACTTTAGTAACATCCGGAAGACTGCTATCGCTGGGACCGCATCCGTTTACTGTATAAACAACCGCGACGAGGATCGCCATCACCGTATTAAACACACTTTTCCTCATACTCACTTCTCTCCTTTTTGTGAAATGTCAAAAACAATGAATTAATTGGAAGAACTCACAGTAGCACTAATCTGTGAATATGTCAACAGGTGATTTACACGCAGTAGATTATGATCTGATCTGTTTGTTCTGATGTTTTAAGGCTTCGCGTTTTGTCAAGTTGGATAGGCGCCCGGAATGTTTTCTTACAAATTGTATGACCCGCTTCGGATCCGTATAGGCATATTGCCTCAGAATCCATCCGATGGCTTTTTGAATAAAAAACGCCCGCTCATCCATCATGGAAAGAATAGTTTCTTCGAGCCGGCGGATGTTCGTCTTGTTCTTATGACGCAGATGCGCCAGCAAGGCCGTGCGGCGGAGCCATTTATTTTTTGAACGAGCCCATTTTTTCAGAATGGCTTCATGTTTTCGATTTTGTAATACAAGGTCTCCGACCAAATGCGACGCAACCGTATCTACCGTATCCCAATTGTCGGCGGATTTGAGCATCCATTCATACAGCCGCATGGCCCGATCGCTACGAAAAGTTTTGTAATACATGGCGATATCCACCGCGAGATATAGTTCCTCTCTGAATTTTCCCCGCCACAGTTGTTTGATAACGGTTTCGTATTCATCATAAGATGCCATGGTATATTTCACTCGCGCGGATCGAAAAATTTTTCTGCGCGCCGGCATTTGAATGCCGTAAAAGGGCTGGACATTTTTCATGTAGGCCTGCATTGGTCCTGCTTTTTTGGAGTCTGCAGCCTTCCGCAATTCGCGCCGCAGGTACACGATCATCGGATGCATGTTATTTTTTACTTTTTCGAGGCGATTCCACAAACGTTTTCAATTTATCAGCGAAAAGGAATTTCCATCCGTCCTGCGTCGCGCTTTGAGTCTGGTCCGTGACCGATCCGATAATGGAGTCTGAGATTTTCAGAGTGGTGAGGTTTTTACCTGCACTTTCCAGGCTTAATCGAAACAAAGTGAGAGCCGGCCCGGCAAATGGGGGCGCCAGATAACCTGCGATATTGATGAAGCGCAGCGGTTCGATTGCGATCACCGTTCCCCAAATCACGCCGCCCTTGGTTCCTGCAGATTCAAACATTCGTCCGCCGAGTTTTGCTTCGAGCACGAATTTGTTTGATTGCGGCATGGCAAAAAATTCTTTCGGCCACCAACGGTGAATGTCTTTGGTCAATGCATCCCAGACCTTTTTTTGCGGCGCGGCAAAGATTACTTCAAGTTCGCTCTGAACAACGCCCGCTTCTTTCTTTTCGTTGACTGAATTTGCCATGATGGTGTTTCTCCGTCTATTGAATATATTGCCCGCGAATTTCGCAGATTGGCGCAGAAAAGTCAGCTTAAATCAGCTAATCTGCGGGACGGGTTCGGTATTACTGAAGCAAGAAAAAACAAAGCTCCGAAAACGAATGTTCCCGGAGCTCTAAAAAATTCAGACTGCTGATTATTCTTTCACGATCAATCCGGTTAATAATCCGGCAACGCCCAGTTCTACTATGGTTCCGAGAAACCAACTCAATGCGATGTTATAAGGAAGGGGTTGTACGGCATACGTACCGTACCCCATGCCGATGCCGAAGCTTACGCCCAGTATTATTCCATATTGAAGGCCTATCATCATGCTTTTTGGGGAAACGAATTTCGCATAAACCCAAACAAAAATAAATGCCGATACGGCGGAGACAAATATCATCAATCCCATTTTCATTTCTTCCATTGGGCGCCACATCGAAGCGGAGGCCTCATACGCCTTCATTAAGAGCATATTGTGGATGACGAAATCAAGGATCTGCCATGTGACAAATACAGCGACAAAGGCAAGTAATAGTTTCTTAGTCATGATACACCTCCTGTAAACGGGTTAAAGGATCAGTGAATTAAAAGAGAAACGTTACGTCATTGAATTTTCTATTTCGCGCTGAGTAATGCTCCGATGAGAATAATTCTGCACGGCCAAGCCATTTTTTATCACTATGATCTGCGGCGACGCGTGTCGAATTTGAAAGTGCTCCGCTAGGCGATTGGAAAAATCCCGATGCTCGATCACTTTTACCATGCACACCGAAACCTCCGGATGGGATTCCGCAAAAGACCGCACCTCACGGTACGCGTCCGCAGATAAGGAACAAGACGTACTGTGTTTAAAAAGAATAACGTTTTGGGAATCAATCAAAGCCTGAAAATGCGCTTCGTTGGAAATGTCCGTTATCATGATCCGATGTTCCGACGGTTATATATGAGATCGTTCCAGGTGTAAAAAAGCAAATGATACGGAACTGCTTTAAAGATAAGGGGTGAAGGGCTAATAGTCAATTTCAAATTAAACGAATATAATGGGCGCCAATAGCTGCGGTTTAGAGACGGATGCAGGCGCCTCCGGAGAGCCCGTGACCGGAGTTTACCTGTTCGGGCGATTAACATTAAAATGTTTTGACGCAAGCGCACTTCCGTTAACAACAACTGACAATGTATGCCTGCCTGAAAAATGTTTTCGAATGGTAAGATTGTGGAAGGAATGGGACTTGATGATCGGATATATTTCGTTCTTTTCAAATGTGTTTTCCGCGATCTTAAATATTTTTTTTGAATTATTTCCGCGCGATGTGACGAAATCGATGGAATATTCAACGCGTAGTTTTTGTGTAATGGGAGCGCGTATTGAAAAAGAAAAACTCAGCTTATCGCCGATATTCACCGCGGATTGGGATAACTTAAGTTTTAGAACCTGAACGCCTTTGGTTTTCTTGAATCCGAAATGTTTAAGAGCCTGAACGTGTCCACGCTTGAGCAGAGTTCTGCAGCCGTGTTTGATCACCCAATCGGTCTCTTTGCTTTGTCCATTCCATTGTTCAGCAATTTTAAGCACAAGTTCAGGATGATCTTTGGCAATATCGTTAAGATTATTCGCGACGCTGCGGCGAACAAATTCCGACGGATCGTTTTTTAGCGCTTCCAGTATCGGAAGAATCGGCGACGGGTTTTTCTTGAATTCGGGCAGGCCCATGGCCCACGGCAGACGGGGACGGCACCCTTCACTCGCGAGGCGGCGCACGTGTTCGTGCGGATGATGAGCCCAGGCGAGCATTTGTTTCATCATCACATCGGGATACTTGATGATATAGGGGCGAACGGCAAATTCCGAACTGCAGCCGATCGTAAAAAACTCCAGAGCAGGAATGGACGAAGCGTAATGATCTATTCCGTAGATTTCAACAAAATCCGCAAAACACATATTTGCAAAACCGATATACTTGAGTCCCGTCATCCGGGGATAAACTTTCATCAGAATGGCCAAGGCTGACGAATAATCTTCCGGCAAAGTTTTTTTTAGACATTCGCTTATGTGCCGCATGCGCTGTTTGAGTTCGCGTTTCGGCCATTCCTTGTCGAAAACCAATTTATGGAACTGTTTTATAGGGAAACCCGAATAGGTATTGGAAATTTCTTCCGATAAAAGCCGGACGTATTCCTTACTGTATAAATGTTTTAGCGCTGCAGCCATGTCGGTTGATTTTATTTCTTATCAAGTATAAGGGATTTATCCAGTCGCGCCTTCTGCCTAAGATGATGGCGGAAGTGCATCTCGATCATGGCGAACCATTCCTGCGCATTCAGGTAACCGAATGCAGGATGCTCCGTTTTCATTGAATTGGAAGCGGCGCCGATCTTGGCGGCCGTCGCGCGCATCTTTTCAATAAGCTGAATTAATCCTGATCGCATGTCTGCAATACCGGCCGGTTGCTTTGGTGTGTAAGCATCTGAGGGAGGAACTTTTATTTTTGTATCCGGAAAGCTTCCGATCAAAAAAACGAATTTTCCAGGAAATTTTTTTCCGCCTCGTATGTTTTTTCCTTTTCCATCCAGGCACGACGCTATGTGCTGCATATGGAATCTATTGGTTCCTGCAATCAAGTGATTATACACTTGTCCGATAGACCAGGAATCAGCGTCAGGTTTTTTTGTAAATTGCTCTTCCGAATACGAATCCAGCGATAATAGCCATTCGTTGGCAACGGATTCAAATCGTGTTAATGTTTTTTGTACGTTCATGTTCTCCTTTTCTTGATTGAAATTAAGATACTGCAGCCGTCTTGTCCGTAACTCAAAAGAAACTCACTTCCTCTTTCAGGCGCGCCTCGACGTCTTTAGGTAATTTCGTCCAGTGCACATCCATTAAAATAGCTTCCATGGCGTACAGAAAATTTAATGTCACGTTCGGGAAAGTCCGCTTGAGCAGCATATACGCATTCACCGAACCCACGCGCTCAAGATCGGATCGCGTAAATATACCTATCGCGTTGAGTTTTTTGGAACTCTTAGGGCCGATCCCGATTTCTTGAGTGTTTTTGGAGGTTGATTCTGTCTTTTTGACTTTGGTTGATTGAGGCGTTTTCATTTTCATGCCATGACGATGTGATGTCAGCTGCGTTGTTTAGATCTTACAAATTGTAACATGTCAAATATCTAAAAAAATAAATTCATTTCAACTACTATTTAAGGCCTTTCAACTTAGCAATGAGCAATTCAGCGTCAAACGATTTGAATCAGCTAGCCCACATCTTAATTTGGAGTAACGTTTACATAATAACAAAGGAGATATTATGAAGAGCATCTGGATCATGTTAATGGTTTGTCTGTGCGCGCAAGCCGGCTTTACCCAAAGGCCTGATAATTCTGCACAGGTTGCGGAAATGAAAAAACTTGCAGCATTTATTGGGGAATGGAAAGGCGAAGGCTGGATGGAATATCGGCCGGGGCAGAGGAGTGAATTCAAAGGAAAAGAAACGATCCTGCCGAAGCTGAGCGCAACAGTGATTCATATCGAAGGCATTCACACGTCAAATATCAAAGGACAGGATGTGGTCGTTCACGACGCGCTGGGAATTATTTCCTTCGATCCCAATATGAAGCAATATCGGTTCCGTTCTTATCTTGCAACAGGTATTTCTCAGGATAATGAACTCAAGATCGTGAGCAATAATAAATTCGAGTGGGGATTTGGCGATGAAAAGCGTGGACATTTTCAGTTTACCATAGACCTGTCCGAACCTGGAAAATGGGTGGAAACCGGAATGAAGTCCGCAGACGGGGTGACCTGGCAGAAGTTTTTTGAAATGACTTTGCAAAAACAGAAATAGTTTTGAAGAACGATTAGCGTCATAAATAAAGCAATAAAAAAAGCCCCGACAACTGCCGGGACTTTTTTGTTCTACCCACAAAAGGATACCAGATCAGAAGGAGACACCGAATTTAAGAAGTTCGATGTCTAAAATTACTTTGCCTCCGTCCGAACCTGCCATATGCATGTTTCCCGTCAGATATCTTCCGGCGCTTATACTGACGCCCCAGTAAAAACCGCTTTGGGCGAAATAACGGTATCCGATTCCGGCCAGAACGCCGAACTTATCAGTGGTCTTTATTACAGGATCGTAGCTGCTAAAGAAATCATCATAATCCTCTTCATTTTCGCCTTTAATATGCGCGTAACGGGTACCAACACTAAAGTAGAATCCGTTTTGATGAGCGCCTAAAAATTGACGATATACGGCGTCCAGCGTGAATAATTTTGTTCGTGTATGATCTTCAAAAAGACCAAACGGTTTTGCATTAGAATAATAAAAAGGAAATGCAAGCTCTGCTTTGCGATTCACGTCAAAGCGCGAATAAGTTCCGCTAATCACCACGCTTTCATTGGCAGATGCCAACATTAAATAGGCAGGATTGAATTCAATGCCGGACCTTTTGTTCAGAAGCGGGTCCACATACTTAACTTCACCGTAAATTCGCTGCTGATAATCCATCAATTGTTTTTGATAGATCAGCACGCTGTCCACTTTATTTTCCATACTTGAGTTTTCTTGTGCCATTAATTGATTAATCCCAAAAAGTAACGCTGCGATAATGATCATGACTTTTTTCATTTTAATACTCCTCTTTATGTTGTCTTGAAATTGCTTGCCTTCATTCAGTTGCTATTATGGCAATACAGGTGCCAACTCATAAGCTCATTAAAAACAGTTATTGAGTGAATGTATTACGTGAAATTGGAACACAGTGCAAATAAGGCTCATCTTATAATCTGCTGAAAAAAGCAAGATGCAGAACAAACCGGAGTTCATTCTGCATCTGCTTAAGAAGGAGGAGCTGGCGATTTATCATCTTAAAATGAAAAGAAACAATACTGTCAATTTGATCAGGCAATAGACGTAGATAATCACTTTGTTTTGGATACAAGACCTTGTCATGATCGGCTTCATCTGAAATGGTTGTGATGTCTGTGTTTTTCATCTCCAATTAGCAGGCCAAGATTTATGGTTGTTAATTCTCAAGAAGTTAGGGATATTTAAATCAAGTCATCGTGTGATAAAAAATCACTATGCCATAATATTGTTGCATAAGAATCTTTCAAGATCACATTTGAGTGTGATTGGAATCACAACAAATCGTAAAAAACCTGACGAAGGTCATTGTTATAAAATGTTTTGGTTGTACCTTTAGTTCACATGCAAAAGGAGGACATCATGGTTAAGGAACTCTCCTATAAACAGATTCGCAAATGTGCCGATCCGGAGTCACTCAATTTTGACACGACGGAACATCTTACGCCGCTTGATGGAATCATCGGCCAGCCGCGCGCGGTTTCTTCCTTGCGTTTTGGTCTGGGCATACAAGAGGTTGGTTTCAACGTATTTGTATCCGGCCCGCGCGGGATGGGAAAAATGACGGCGGTGAAATCATTTCTTGAGGAATTGGCTAAAAATAAACCGACGCCTTCGGACTGGTGTTATGTAAATGATTTCAACGACGGCGATCAACCCAAAGCGTTACGTCTTCCGGCCGGGCGGGGAAAAGAATTTCAGCAGGACGTCAAGAAATTCGTTGAATTCATTTACCGGGAGATCCGCAAATTATTTGAAAGCGACGAATACAGTTCGAAACACGATCAAGCGGTAAGCGCCATGCAGAACAAACGGGACCAACTCATGCGGGATTTTAGTGCCGCCGCATTGGCGGAAGGTTTTACGCTGCAGGCTACTCAGCTGGGCGTGGTGCTGCTTCCAGCTATAGACGGCAGAGCCATGAGCGAAGAAGAATGGAAAGCGATAGTGCAAACGGATCAGGATAAAATGATAGAAAGGCGAAAGGCGCTGGAAGAAAAACTGAAAGCGGTGTTAAAAGAAGTCAGGCAAATGGAAAGAACCGCGCAGCAAACGGTGATGGAACTGGACAAACAAGCCGTTCGTTTTCTCGTTAGCGGCGTTCTGGAAGATCTGAAAGAAAAGTATAAGAACTTGGATGATGCGGCTGAATGGTTTAACGATATTGAAAATGACATTTTGGAAAATGTCGAGTCATTTAAACAGAGTTCCGACGGTAAAGAAAAAGAAGAGGAACCTTCCAGTACCTATCAGGTTAATTTATTTGTGGACAACAGCAAACAAGACGGAGTGCCGGTCGTGGTGGAACTCAATCCGACGTACACAAATCTCTTCGGGCGTATTGAAAAAGACGTTTATCAGGGAACGATGTTCACTGATTTTACCATGATCAAACCGGGCGCGCTGCATCGTGCGAACGGGGGCTATATTGTTCTCCAGGTGGAGGACGTACTTAAACATTTCATGAGTTGGGACGGGCTTAAACGCGCGCTGCGTTCACGTGCGATTCAAATCGAAGACGTTGGCGAAAGTATGGGCATGACCTCTACAAAAACGATTCGGCCGCAGCCCATTCCACTCGATATCAAAGTGATACTCATCGGGCGGAACATGATGTACTATTTTTTGCATGAACAGGACGATGATTTTCCGGAGCTTTTTAAAGTGAAAGCGGATTTTGATATCAGCATGGATCGGGATGATAAGAATACACATGACTTTCTCACGTTCATTTCCATGTTATGTAACAAAGAAAATCTGAAACATCTCAACAGTCAGGCGGCGGCAAAGGTAATCGAGTTTGCCTCACGCCTCGCCGACGATCAGGAAAAATTATCTACGCATTTCGCTGCGATGGCGGACGTGATTCGTGAAGCGCATTATTGGGCCGTGGAGGATCAAGCCGCACAGATAAGGGAAATTCATATTCAAAAAGCGCTGGACGAAAAAGTTTACCGTTCTAACCTGATCCAGAAACGGATTCAGGAATTGATCACGCAAAAAGTCTTTCTGATCGACACCGATGCTGCCGTGATCGGGCAGATCAACGGACTTGCTGTAATACGTATGGGCTCTTACGAATTCGGACGGCCCAACCGCATTACGGCCAGCGTGGGGCCCGGAACGGAGGGGATTATTGACATCGAGCGGCAGGTTAAACTCGGCGGGCCGATTCACAGCAAAGGCGTTTTGATACTCAATGGGTTCATGTCCGCTACGTTTGGTTCGCAGAAGCCGCTCACTTTGTCGTGCCGTTTGGTATTTGAACAAAGTTATGAAGGTGTTGATGGAGACAGCGCGTCATCAACGGAATTATATACCATTCTTTCCGCACTCGCCCGGGTTCCATTAAAACAAGGTATCGCCGTAACAGGCTCCGTTAATCAGAAAGGCGAAATTCAGGCCATCGGCGGGGTCAATGAAAAGATCGAAGGATATTATGAAATATGTTCTGCAACGGGATTAACGGGAAAACAGGGCGTGATGATTCCCCGGAGCAATGTGCAAAATCTGATGCTGCGCGAAGATATCGTGGAGGCTGTGAAGAAGGGCAAGTTCCACATCTGGGCAGTTTCAACGATCGATGAAGGAATTGAAATACTGACCGGCAAGCCCGCCGGGGAAAGAATGAAAAACGGAACATTTCCGAAGAAAACGATTTTTCATTTAGTTGAAAAGCGGTTGGAAGATTTTACAACGCAATTGAAAAAAGGTGGAAAAACGGAGGCGAAGCAGAAATCCTCAAAGAAAAACAAAGGCTACTGGAATAAATAATCTTCAGGATTCCCGTAGAACCTCCGGCAAAGAGGCCATTTATGCAGATAGCGGGCTGTAAATATCAATCAGAATCAAAACACAAAATTCGTTAATAATCACTACACGATACTTCAAATAACATACCCCTGACGCAGGATTGCCAATTTCAAAATAAATTGCTCTTAGGTTGGGAAATTATTATGTTTTTCTATTAAACGGAAAAATTAATATGGTGAAGCGCAGAGTCAGCAATTTAAAAGAACAATTCCAGTTTTACCCATTGACACCCGCCCGATGGGATGATTTCGAGCTTCTCTTCGGCGAAAGGGGCGCGTGCGGGGGTTGCTGGTGCATGACCTGGCGATTAAAGAAATCTGAATTTGATAAGCAAAAAGGCGCCGGAAACAAAAAAGCGATGAAGAAAATGGTGAGCGGAGGAAAAGAACCGGGCATCATAGCCTATTATCAAGGCACACCGGTCGGCTGGTGTGCGGTGGCGCCGCGGACAGAATTTATTCGCCTCGAAGGATCGCGCGTGCTCGCACCGTTGGATGATCAACCGGTGTGGTCGATCACGTGTTTTTTTATTACTAAAGAATTCCGACGTAAAGGTCTGTCGACCGAATTGCTCAAAGCGGTCATCGCGTATTGTAAAAAGAAAAAAGTGAAAATTCTTGAAGCCTATCCTGCCGAACCCTATGCCGATAATGTTCCCGCAGCTTTTGCATGGACGGGTTTTCCTTCCGCTTTTCTTAAAGCAGGATTTACGGAAGCCGTTCGAAGGTCAAAAACGCGGCCGATCATGCGCTATTATCTGTAGTCGATTCAAATTTATTTCAATTAACTTAGAGAGAACAAAAATGAAAACTTTTTTCTCAATAGCCGGCGTCATTTTAGGCGCGTGTATCGTATCATTTTTACTTATCGGCGTTTTTATGCCGCGTTTGGATTACAAGATCAAGTTCGAAGTGAATAAACCGGTTGATCAAACATTCAAGAGCTTCATGGACGTGACGCTGATGGGGGAGTGGATGTCGGGTTTCAAAAAAATGGAAACGCTGAGCGGGAAACCCGGTGAGGTGGGAAGTAAATACCGATTTGTTTTTGCAGAAGGAGATAAGGACGTTATCGTTGACGAAGAAGTGATCGCGATGAAAGAAAATGAAGTATTTGCCTTTAGCATGGAAAATGATTTTTTGAACGGAACCGGGGAGTTTCGTTTCACAGAGAAAGAAGGGAAAACGGAGATTACCTATATCAACGATACCGCCGGAAAAAACATAATTTATAAAACTATGTTGGCGCTATTCCGCTCCAATATTATGGAAAGAAATACTAAAGATTTTGAAAAATTGAAATTGCTCATTGAAAATTCTAAATAGAAAGGCTTTATGAAAATCATCCGCATATATTCTTTTTTGTTTGCTCAACTTTTTTTTGTTCACCAAAACTATTCCCAAGACACGCTTACTACGGTCAGCGGCTTAAAATACATTGTTACAAAAAAAGGGAGCGGGGAGCCCGCGAAAATCGGTTTTGCCGCGGACGTAGGGTATAAAGGTTTTTTTGCTGACGGCAAAGTTTTTGATCAGTCGCAAGACAGAGAAAAGCCGTTCAGCTTCGTTTTGGGCAGCGGTCAGGTGATTAAGGGATGGGAGGAAGGTGTGGCGCTGATGCACGTTGGCGACCAGTTCCAATTAATTATTCCTCCTCAATTAGCCTACGGTAAAAAAGGCATTCCAGGTGTGATACCGCCAAATGCAACGTTACTGTTTGATGTGGAATTACTCTCCGTACGCGACGCGAATATTGTTGCCGCTAAAATACCTGCGAATACACTGCTTGATGCGAAGCAGCTTGCGGCGAGTCTTCAAGCGGCCAAACAAAAGCAGGGCGATACGATAACCGCTTCCAGCGGGCTAAAATATGTTGTCGGTAAAAGAGGCAGCGGCGAACCCGCGCAAGCCGGTAAGTCGGTCGAAGTGCATTATTCAGGATTTTTGATGAATGGAAAAATGTTTGACTCCTCTCGTGATCGCGGGGAACCTTTTGAATTTATTCTCGGACAGGGACTGGTCATCAAAGGGTGGGATGAAGGTATTGCCCTTATGCGGGTAGGCGATCAACTTCGCCTGATCATTCCGCCGCAACTGGCCTACGGCGAAAGAGGCGCCGGCGGAGTCATTCCCCCCGACGCAACGCTCCTGTTTGACGTTGAACTCATGGGTGTCAGCGAGCCAAAAACATCGATCTCGGAAATTCTGGCCGCAATTATTTTTGAAAAAGATATTCAGGCCGCGGTTGATGAATACCATCATTTAAAAAAGACTCAACCGGATACGTATAATTTCAAAGAAAGCCAACTGAATATGCTGGGATATCAATTGATGCAGGCAGGCAAAACGGCAGAGGCTATAGAAATATTTAAGCTGAATGTAGAATCATATCCGCAATCCGCAAACGTATATGACAGCCTTGGCGAGGCTTGTCTGATCGGCGGCAAGAAAGAACTCGCTAAGATCAATTACAAAAAAGCGGTGGAACTAAATCCAAAAAATGTGAATGCTATTGAAATATTAAAAACGCTTGAAAAAAATTAACCGGGCTATGGTCATGAAATTACATTCCTTTACTTTTGCGCTTGTGCTGTGTTTATTTGTTTCGGTTTCGATCCACTCTGCAGAACCAGAATCCCAGGATCCGAAAGATTTTAATGCGGTGATTTCTGAATTGGCTAAAAAAATGCAGGAATCCAATGCGACCGACAAGCCCAAACGATTAGCTGTGGTGACGTTTGTTCCGAGCCAAAACCGGAATGAAAATGTCAGGAATGAATTTGGGGAGTATGTAACGGAATCTCTGATCAGCGCGCTCAGTTCGAACAAAAAGATCTTTAAACTATTTGAGCGCAAGCGTTTGGATGCTGTGCTAAAAGAAAATGACCTGATGCTCACGGATCTGATGCAGAAAGATGCGGCGATCAAGATCGGCGAACTTGTTCCTATCGACGCTTTATTTTCCGGGACCTATACTAAATTGAAAAGCTATATTGACGTCAATGGCCGTCTGATCGACGTGGTTACGGGCGAGATCATGGTGAGCGTTTCCGGCAGAATCCAATTGACCGACGATCTGATGAGCCTGTTTCCAGGCGCGAATAACGGTGAAAATGTGCCGAACGAAAACAGAAAATCCGATTTGGACCTTTGTAAGGAAAAAGCGAAAGCGGTAAAAGCGCGCCTTAACGATCTGAGCAGCGACGATAAGATTCAAGCCTTGGTTCGCGATGGTATAAAAATTCCGTTCGATACGGAATGCGGCGTCTTTCATTTTGATCTGATGTATGCGTTTAAGCGATATAACATAGAAAATACGGAATACAAGAAATTTCTGATAGCCGCGTTGGATTCGATCCCCTATCCTGCCAATGATCAACGGGCTATTGAGATCATTCGGTATTTTGCGAAGGACAGCATCATCGATTCGCAGGAATGGACATTGGGCTTAAAAACCCTTCGGAAGATCGGTAATTACTCGTTGTCCAGTTACATCAGCTATTTGTTAACTCATCAGAATGTCTCAGCTCATCTCAACGAATCCTATGACCGCATCGACGAATATTTTGAGCTGGCCCAAGCCGGGCGCATCGGGCTACCTACGCCCGTCACTTTTAATGCCGCTTTTTTTGAAATGACCGAAGGTGCCAAGGTTAGAGACGATAACCGCCTGCTGATTTACTGCTATGAAAAATATGCCGACCGCTTGACCATGGATGCCAAGACGGCCAAGGGTATTTATTCTCTGTTGACTGCGATTTACAAAAGTGAAGATGATTCGGAACGGAAAACAAAATCCCTGACATGGCTGGCCGACCTATTTAACCATTCGGAAACGAATGAAAAATCGGCGGAACAATTATACGATTTTGCGCGTTCCTTTGAACCGAACCCGTACAACAAAGAAGCGAATAAGCAGATCATGCGGGAATTTCCGCAAAAAGACTTGGAATCATTGGTACAGGCCTGCCGGAGTAAATTCTCCGAATATGCGACGTTAACAAAATACAATAGTCAGTTGACCGACCGAATTAATTTCTGCGTGAAATACGATGTGCCGGTACCGGGAACGATTCCTACTATGGCCGAAGCACAAGCGATTCTGGCGGGCGATGACTGGGAGGAACAATTGCGGGTGATGAAATTACTTGTACAAATGAATGAGCGGCCGAAACCCATTGAGAAGGCGCTTGTAAATATTTTGGACAAACGCAGTTTGGACCATAAAGGCGAACTTTCACAGATGCAGGAATTAGCATTGGTGGTCTTAGGCAATGTGCGGACTAACGATCCCAAGGCAATAAGTTATATGATCGCGAGTCTCGAAAGCCGTGAGTATATGATACCCGATAAAGCGGTTGACGCATTGGTATCAATAGGGAGAGGAGCCGTTCCGGCTCTGATCGCAAAATTGAATTCCTTAACTATTCACGATGGCGGGCTGCAATACAAGATTGCGGTCATCCTCGGACGCATCGGAAAAGATGCGCAGGCGGCAAAACCTTCCCTGCAGGCTCTGATGGCAAAGTCGACAAATAAAGATATCAAATATGCGATCGAAGCGGCGTTACAAGCGATGGAATAAATAAACGTGTATGGCGTTAGACCTTGCTACAAGCGCTTAACCAATAAAAGGATTTATATGCGTAAAACCCTCGCTGTATTTTTATTTGGGATACTATTTCTGTCTTGTGCGAACAAGAGTGAGTTTGCCCAGAATGCCAAATCAAAAGACAAACCCATGAAGGATAAAATTATGAAGAGCGATGAAGAATGGAAAAAAGAACTCACACCCGAACAGTATCGCGTATTGCGGGAAAAAGGTACGGAACGCGCATTTACAGGCAAGTATTATCAGAATCACGAAGACGGAATATATTATTGCGCGGCGTGCGATAACCCATTGTTTACTTCCAAAACGAAATTCGAGTCGGGAAGCGGCTGGCCGAGTTTTTATGAGCCCATTCCCGGCGGAATAGAATCGGAGACAGATAACAGTTTGGGCATGGCACGAACCGAGATTCTATGCGCGCGATGCGGCGGGCATTTGGGGCACGTATTTGACGACGGTCCGAAACCGACGGGATTGAGATATTGCATCAATTCCGTTTCATTGGACTTCAAAAAGGAATAGAATTATAATTATAGACTCAGTTTACAAAACCCGATTGTTGCAAAGACAATCGGGTTTTTTTAATTTCACTTGTTCGTCGGAATTGTAGAAAATACTCCTTGTTACTGCGGCAGGCTTTTCGTAAGATTAACTACCTCTCTTTCGTTACATATCTTAGAATCTTTACCCTGACAGTTGAATTAGCTGTGTAGCATAAGGCACAGACATAGTAAGACATTGTCTATCCTGATACCTGTTCCATTCGAAATAACGACTATCATCTTTTCAGTTCTATGATTGCTCGACAACCTAACATCATATGGGTCCAAGTTATCTCGTAATTTCCATACATTATAACAAGGGAGGTATTATGAAGCAGTTCGTTTGCCTGTTGTTAACTCTTCTGATTTGCTGGACAGCGCCCGACGGGTATTGTCAGAAAGTTAAGATCAAAAAATCCGCAGTCAAAGACGCGGCAAAAGAAAACAAGAAAGAGGAAGATAAGGAATCTGCGCAGGCCGGCGCTTTTAAGGTCGGCGATGTTGCGGAGGGCCTTGAAACTGACGGGAAATGGTACAAAGTGGACATTTTAAAAGTCGAAGCGGGGAAATATTTTATTCATTGGCAGGGATTTAAAGCACAATACGATCGATGGATAGAGGCCGGAAAGGTTCGTGCACTCCCGGGAGGGGCATCTGCTGCCGCATCGTCGAGTGTCTCGGCCTCGTCGGCAAATTCCGCAAAGACCAAAAATTATTCAACCGAAGAAGGCGGCTTCAATGTAGGAGAATATGCGGAGGGCCTGGACAGAGATGGTAAGTGGTATGAGGTTCAAATTCAAAAAGATGGGGAGAATGAACTTTTTGTCGTAAGAGAGGGTTATAACGGCTTTTGGTTGAAGCGGGCTAACCTGCGCGTTAAAGGTTCCACGCCGGTTTCAGAGCCAATAGTGTTTAAGGTTGGCGATAAAGTTCACGCAGTGAATTACGGCAAATGGAAACCCGCTTCCATTACAAATATATCCGAGGCGGCCGGCCAGAAAAAATATTCGGTGTCTTTTGAAGATGGGAACAAGGGTTCCGTGACGGAAGAAGAAATTCGTTTTTATAACTTCAGCGGCGCTAATTTCAAAGTTGGAGAATACATACGCGTTTGGTACAGCGGCAATGATTCGCTCGATGCGGCGATTGCGAACGTCAAAGACGGCAAGATCATGATTGTTTACGGAGGTTACGGAGCGAAATGGTTTGCCTACGACGCCAAGGAAGTTCGCAATGACGTCCGTGCCGCGGCCGTTAACGCCTCGAAGGCGATGCAGACCGCATTCTTCGACGAATGCGGCAACTATGCGCACTCTGTTTTCGCCTTTGCACAGATGATAAATCCAAAATTAGTTCTTTACAATCAGAATCGCGCTTATCCTTTGGGAACAGAATTACCCGGCATTATGAAAGACCTGGACGCACTTGACGCCATTATCAAGGCTAAGTATGCGAACATTCAGAACACCGAGGAGTTATTTCCGGACGAATTGTCAAAAATTCCGGGAACATGGAGGGAAGTTTGCGAACGCCGGAAAGAACTGGCGCTAAAGTTTGTTGAGAAAGACGTGAAGGATCAATTAGATCACATGAGCGGTCAATTAAATACCGATTATGATGGCATTAAGGTTTATTCACATCATGACGGTGCGACGTCTCTGACTTGTTCGTCCTTTATGTGGGACATAATCGAAAAAGACGGTAAAGTCACGCGGCCTCAGTTTCAAGAAAGGATAAAAATACTTTCCGAAAACGCCAAAATCGCAAGTTACAACGCCGACGCGCAGATTAAAAAATTCTGGGAGCTCTACGACGGGATGAAAGCAAAGGCCGTCGCGAAAATCGGCCAAATTGCGCCGGCTGCGAACTCCAGTTCCAAATACAAAGATGCCGCCGTTGAGGAGTTTGGGAAACGTACCGTTATGAATCTGCACCCCGGCTCCGTTGTTCTCAGAACGGGTGTGATCTCACCGGACTGGAAAATAGTGACCAATAGCTTCGGCGTTCCCAAGTATCGCTCTAAAGATGCCGAAATAGCATGGAAGCTACCCAGCGGCCGTTGTGTATATACCGTCTATTATTATACCCAGGACTATAATGGCGGAAGTTATGGAGCCGGCTATTTGTGGGGAGGCGATCTCGGCGCAGGATATCAAAAATGTCAGTAGTCGAATAATTAGCATATCCTTATGGCCCTCAATTGAATCGAAATAGTAAAGCCCTGTCGGGATGACGGGGCTTTTTTTGTGAACAAGCGACGGCGTCGCCGTTTTTTGGAAATCCAATTTAACAAAGCCGATGCGAGGGTGAACAATGTCCGGAAGTGCCGAGTCGATTTTTTCTTTTTCCCTTTCGAGTCAAAAAAATAATTCATAATGTCTCATCAGATTTTAAATAACTTCAAATAGAGGAATATATATGTCGGAGCAAAAATCGCAAAGTTTAATGAAATCGTTTCCTGGCGTGTTTTGGCTTGCCAACGTGATGGAACTTTTTGAACGCGCTGCCTATTACGGGCTCAATTCCGTACTTGCCATTTATTTGACTAACTCCATCCACGAAGGCGGGTTGGGCTTTTCAGAACAATCGGTCGGGTTTTTGCAAGGATTGATCTATGCCTGCACGTATATTATTCCCATTTTAGGCGGGGCGTTGGCGGATCGGTACGGTTATCGCCGCATGCTGATCGTCGCATTTTCATTTCTCGCCGCAGGGTATTTCATCAGCGGACACATGAGCGCGTATGGAGCCGTTTTTGTTGCGTTGCTCATTATGGCAACAGGATCGGGTTTGTTTAAGCCGATTATCAGCGGAACCATCGCGCGCACGACGACGGAAGAAAATTCAGGATTCGGTTTTGGCGTGTATTACTGGATGATCAATTTAGGCGCATTCTTGGCGCCGCTGGCTGTAAGCGTATTAAAAGGATTCGATTGGAGCTATGTTTTCACCGCTTCTGCTTTATACTGTGCGCTGATGCTGATCCCAACCGTATTCCTGTTCAATGATCCGGCGAAACCGGCGAACACAAAAAGTCTGAAAGATGTTTTGAGCGGTGCCGCGATGGTGCTCGGCGATGCGCGGTTCATGCTGATGATATTTATCTACTCCGGATTTTGGATTCTCTATTTCCAGAATTTCGGTTCCGTGTTGTGGTTCCTGCGCGATTTTGTTGATACGGCGCCGATCGATCAGGCGTTTGCTTCTATCGGTATCCCGCTGAAGTTCGATGCGGAACATGTCACGGTAGTCAATGCCGGAACAATCATTTTGCTGCAGGTTTTTGTCAGCAGAATTGTAAAAAACGCAAAACCGTTGTTGACCATGGTGGGCGGTATTGTTCTGGGTGTGCTCGGTTTTGTTTGTTTGGCTTATGCGGGCAACGCCTGGGTATTTATACTCGGTATTGCCGTTTTCTCCATTGGCGAAATGACTGCGCATCCGAAATATTACAGTTACGTTGGACTGGTTGCCCCCGTGGAGGGAAAAGCGGTTTACATGGGATACGCCTTTCTGTACGGAGTGATCGGCAGTTTGATCGGTTCTAATCTCGGAGGAGCTATGTATGAGAGTTTTCTGAAGCCGCTGGTCGGGCAGACCGGAATTGAAAATGAACTTAGGAACTTCTGGCTCATCTTTGCCGGCCTTGGCTTACTTGCCATGTCAGGCCTGCTCTGGTATAACAAATATTTCGCTGTTGATTCGCCGGAAACGAACCGAAAAGCGCGTTTCGTCATGATCGGGATTTACGGAATGTTAATCGTGATTGGAGGATGGTTTTTTTATAATTCCGTTTTTGGCGCCGCTGAAGTGGCCTACAAAACCATGGTCCAGGCGTTGATCATGTTGCTGATCGGTGCGGGCGGGATGGCCATCAGTATGAAACCGAGAGAGGTGTAAAAGACGTCAGGGTATCAATCTACGATAAAAAGTTTCGCGCCGTTTTTGGTATACGATCGATGAGGATAATTTTCGTCTTCGACTTGATAGGACATACCTTGTTTTAATTCGATCTCCCGGCCGTCGTGAAGTTCCGTCGTCATGTTGCCTTCCAAACAATATATGATGTGTCCCTTTTTGCACCAGTGGTCGGCCTTATATCCCGGTGAATACGTGACGACTCTCACGCGGATATCGCCAAACTGCCGGGTTTTCCAGTTAGCGTAACCCGTATCGCCGTCGTGTCTTTCTTCTTCAACCGCGTTCCAATCCACGGTGTTGAATGGAATATTCTGAATTAGCATATATTTGTCTCCCCGATTATCAAACTGAATTAAACTTAAAAAGGGTTACACTCCGGTGAGAATAGTTCAAGGTATTTTACTTTTAAGAATGGCTCCTTCCTTTCCACAGATCCAAATGAAAGTGCTACTTTTTTGAATCCTATGCAGGTCAGAATAGTTCGTCATGACAGTTTTCCAATTTACCCCGTCATTAGTAATAAATATTGGTGACATGGTTTCACCCGCATTGCCAACAACATAACCGACAGTTTCATTAACGAAGCACATGGATCGTAACGGGCTCCTCGTTATATGTTTTCTTCCCCAAGTGCGCCCTCCGTCGATCGTTTTTAGAACATATCCATTCCAACTTGCTGCATAACCATGCTCGGAATTCATAAACCAAAGACCCCGAATGCCGCCAATGGATTCGGTACTGTCCATGAATAGAATCTGCCAGTTCTTTCCTCCATCAGAAGTTTTATAAATGGAATTGTCGCCACTTACAAACCCGATAGAATCATTAAGAAATTGGAATGTATATAGCATTACGGGTGGCGAGCGATCAATATTTTCCCAGGAAATTCCTCCATCGGTAGTATGTATTATGAAATATTGTCCATCTTCCCAGTTGACATACTTTTTCCCATTCTTTCTAAGATAGTTTAAATGTCCACCGCCGATAAATCCATCATTTTCATTTTTGAAAAACATCGCATATATCAATGTTATGTCAACATTTGGATTCGGATGGGGGATGGACATTTTATTCCATGTCAAACCTCCATCAGTTGATTTCAGCACTTCACCGAGACCACCACAGATATAACCAATCTTTGGAGTGACAAATTGAATTTGTTCATAGAAGACGGAATCAAGTTGACATAGTTTTAGCCACTGTGATCCGCCATTTGAAGTTTTCAGAAGCAATCCAGTTCCGTATGAATATGCCCAACCTACTGAGTCATTAATGAAGAAAATATCGTGCAGGTTATCTCGAGTTGGGGACTCCAATTTTTGAGGTATATCTTGACTGAGTCCCCACTGATTGACTAACAGTATTAGGAAGGCTATTTTACAATATTTCATAAGAAGAAAACTTAAAGCCTAAAGCTCTTGCCAAACAAACACTTTCCTAAAGTTTACCAAAGCTGACAGACTATTTTAATTCTCCACAAAGTCATATGTTCGCCTAACGCCTGTCAGGAAACCAATACCTGCTCCTAATCCTGCACCAACTCCTGCACCGAGGATGGGACCGGAAATATATTCCCAAAATCCTGACAGCGGCACAAGGGGCGTACTGCCGTCCTGCAGCGCAAGTCCGATACCGGTACCGAATCCGCCGATAGTTCCGAACGCTAAACCTCTGAATGATCCTTCGCCGCGATTAACCACACTGATGCGGGTAACGGAGTTGAGTGGAATGGATTTTGATTCCTTTACAGTTTTATCATACCAGGTAATATTTTCGAATGTGATATCCACATGGTTGACGTTTAAAATACTTCCATCTTTGGTGGTGATTTTGAGTTCCTGGTCAAAAGCAAATTGTTTAAAACCAAAGAACTCTTCTGAAGTAGGTCCTTTGGACAGGGTCACCCGTTGAGGGGCACAACTTATACACCACAGCATTACAATGAACAGAACAAACAGAGTCGCTTTCATAATATCCTTTCGTTAGATCATTAATAGACATCAAAAATCATAATTGAAAAATCAAAACGACAAATTAGAAATTTCATATTTTAAATCTTGAGTTTAAGTTCCCATTTGTCATTTATTAAATCCTACTTCGCACAAAAAAAATTAGTAAATAAAAAGACTATTCCTCTAAAGTTGAAATGTCGCCTTCGCTTAAACCTTGCGCTCTGGCCTTGAGTAAACGGCGCATGATTTTGCCGCTGCGCGTTTTGGGGAGAGCGTCCATAAACGTAATGGCTTCAGGCCGCGCAATCGGACCGATCTCTTTTACAACCTGT
>JAEUSJ010000003.1:0-30952 GCA_016788215.1 bacterium
TTTGTTTACGTGATTGATGAAAATCGGGTTGTCGTGTTCGATTATTACGGTAATTATATCCGCGACATCGGCGCGAATGTTTTGAAAAAACCGGCGGACATCGCCATCGATCATAAGGGCCGTATTTACATAGCTGAAAAGGAATTGCGGACAATCGTGGTTTTTGATTCTGCGGGAAAAGTCATTGCATCGCTGATGTCGTTTTCTTTTGAGAGCCCCGTCGCCGTTGATTATTCACACAACAAATTATATGTTCTCGACGGCAAAGCAGCTTCGATCATTGTTTTCAATATCCTTGAAAGCGGCGATTAAATGACGCGCTGTATACCTGCGGCTCTGCTTATGATGTTATGCCAGTTTCATTCTGCATCTGCACAAGACGAGCCGGACCCATTGTTTACAAAGCTGATCATTGATTCCACGATCAGCCGGCATTTCGTAAATCCGAATTCAATCAGCCTCTGGACCCGCACGTATTCCTTTTATGGAGCCGGTGTGGACACCGTTTACCCACTTCCGGACGAACTGATTGCCGTCGAGAGTGAAACGGTTCATGCGGGCATGATGCGTTTACACCGCGGCTCTGACTATTCGATACAATACCGCCGCGGGGAAATTCATTTTTCATCGATCCTGACGGAAGACCTAAAAATTACGATTCAATACAACATTCTGCCTTTTAACTTGCGCACGGAATACGCGCACCGTCAAATACAAAAATGGTCCGTCGATGATTCCGGGAGGGCGAGTATCAAGGCGAGCGGTTTTCAATCTTCTGCTTCTTCGCAGGATAATGCGTTTGAATCATCGCAAATGGTAGGAACGGGGAGCATCACGCGCGGATTTACCGTCGGCTCCAACCAGGACTTCACCCTAAATTCAGGCCTGAATGTGCAGATATCCGGCAGAATCAGTGACGATGTGACATTGGAAGCATCGCTAACCGATGAAAATATTCCCATTCAGCCGGAAGGCAACACGGAAAAACTGCAGGAGATAGATAAAATATTTGTTGAAGTTAATAAAGCCGATAATTACATCGCCACGTTTGGCGATTTTGAAGTGAGTCTGAGCGGAACGGAGTTCGGTAATTATTCAAGAAAACTGCAGGGCGTTAGAGGGGCTGCGCGAACCGACGGGGTTACGGCCGACATAGCGTATGCGTCCACCAAAGGTAAATTTTCGTCTCATACTCTTGCGATCATTGAAGGCAATCAAGGGCCGTATGCATTGACGGGTTCGAACGGGGAAACGAATATTCTTGTAATCGCCGGAACGGAAAAGGTTTGGTTAAACGGTGTCCAGCTTAGGCGCGGGGAGGATAATGATTACGTTATTGACTACAACTCGGGGCAGATCACATTTACTCGCAGACGGCTGATCACACCGGAATCACGCGTCGCCGTTGACTTTGAATATGCCGATGATGTATTTAAGCGCAACACATTTGCCAGCGGCATCAGAACTAATTGGCTTGATCAAAAGGTTTCATTCGGCGGAGTTTTTATCAATGAATCGGACGATAAAAATAATCCGATAAATTTATTTCTTTCCGACCAAACGATCGATTCGTTATCTCAAATTGACGATGACCAAATCAACTCGCAGGGAACCACGGTGTATGTTGACGGGGCAAGACGCGTGGATTTCGGGCGAGGCGCGTACATCAAGGTATTTGACTTAACGGCCAATGACAGCATTTTCCTGTACGTCGGCGCCGACAGCTCCGGGGACTACAATGTGCGTTTTACGGATTTTGGCGCCGGCAACGGCGATTATGTTCGCGGCAACATTTTAGGCGAATTCATTTATGCCGGAAAAAACAGCGGTAGCTTTTTACCTTTGGTTGCATTGCCTCTGCCGACGCGTACGCAATTGGCAAGTTTCTTTCTCGAAACGCGGCCCATGAAAAATATGGTATTTGGCAGCGAAGTTGCCTTTTCGACATTTGACAAAAATTCATTTTCTCCTGAGAATATCAATGGAAAAGCGTATCATTTGAAAGCCGTTATTCAAAAACAAAAAATAGGATGGAATGGAAAGAAATGGGGTGAATTTGACCTGAACGCCCGCATTCGTCATATTGACAGCACGTTTAAAGAAATCGATCGCATCAATGAACCGGAGTTTAATCGTTCATGGAATATTCAGGGCACATACGGAGCTCCTTTAAGTTCCTTCGGAGTAGAAGAGAATCTCACGGAGATTCAATCGGCGTACAGGCCGGTGGGTGAACTGCAATTTGCGGGATTCTACGGAGATATTAAACGGGGAGATAATGTATTCAAGTCTGTCCGGTATGGCGGCGGTGTGCAGGCGTCATTTCAGAAATTGCCGCAGATAAATTATTCCATTGAAAAAATCAATTCGGATATTCAAAATTCTTCCGATGCTTATCATAGCGATGTGGCACGGCAGATTTTTCTCAGCAGTTATCAGCTTTGGAAATTGAAACCGGGATTTGATTATGAAGACGAAAACGTGCGCAATCGTCTTGCCTCCGCAGATTCCGGTTTTGGTACTGCGTATTTCACTTACCGTCCGCGCATTGATTTTAACGGGTTTAACAAAATGCAGTTCGGTATTATGCTGGAGACACGTCTTGACGAAAACCGGAACTCACGGGTTGATTCGCTTGACGGACGGATTTCGACTGCAACGACTCAAAGGTATTACTGGAACACGCTTGATTGGAATAATATCAATTCTACCGTCGAATACGTCCGGCGCCAGAAAGAATATCACGGTAAGTTTCGCACGGTGGAAAACCTGGATAACATCTCACATCTGATCAATTCAACTGTGGATTACCACCGATGGAATCGCGCCATGACTAGCAGTATAAATTATCAGGTGTCCGAACAAAGTTTGCAGGATCGCAAGCTTATATTTGTTCCGGTACAGGCGAATACGGGTAACTTTATTCAGGCAGCACCGGACAGTTTTATTCAGGTTCCGCAAGGGCAGGGCGACTGGATCCAAAGTACGGTACGCGTGGACGGATTCACACCCATCGTGGAAATAAAATTCGGTGTCCGTGTCCGATTTGAGTTTTCGAGATTTTACAAGAATACGGAAAGTGAAGATACGGTCAGAGAGGGAGAGGAAAAGGGTTTCACAGGCCTGTTGAAAAAAATATCGACGGAGACAATTTTCAGAATCGAAGAAAATCAGGAAGAGCCGGATCTATCTGTTTACTTTATCAACCTGCGAAAGTATCAAAACAGCGGTAATACGCTGCGCGGTTCGCTTTTCTTCAGGCAGGACGTCTTATCGTCGGATAACGAACGCCGTGTTTCGGTCAGATTGAGGTATGAACTTCAAAAGAACTTATCTGGATTACTCACGGACGGAAATGAACGCCGGCGCAGAGAACTTGAGAACCTACGTATTCGCACGCAGCCGTTTGAAAAAACGGCCTTTGAGAGCGAATTAGAATATGAAACAAACCTGAAGCGCTCGACCATTTCGGTTTCCGGATTTAACAGAGATTTTGATTTCTATAAAGTAAAATGGATTCCACAAATCACCTATACGCCGATATATGAGATTGAATGGATCAATAAAGGGATTCTGATTTACTCAAACGACGCGTTTTCACACCTGACCGCGCGCAGCCTTTCTTATGCGCCTGAATTGATCTATTCATTCAAAAATAAAGGCCGGGCGGCGCTGTCATTCGATGTATCGAGAGTCTATCTTTCAAAAGATATTTTTGTTCCTTTTGAAATGCTGAATGGGTTAAAAAAAGGATGGAACTCAAGCTGGCTGCTAACGATGGATTACCGGATCAATAATCACGTGTCGGCATCGTTGAATTATTCAGGGAGAAAAGAGCCAAAACAAGAGGTGATTCACCTTGGCAGTGCAGAGTTCAGAGCGTTTTTCTGAGATAATAATGTTACTTACCAAAGATCACAAAAAGAAACCGCCAAAATGTGTGGGAAATGGTTAATGCTTTGTGTTCCGGGTGTTCTCGGTGCTTAGGAAACGTTATTTGGATAACTCGTTTTTGAAATGCGTAATGATGTCCACCGGAGTCGGATCGGTTTTTCGTACTATTGCCATAAAGTAGCTCAGCCAATCACCCCAGTATATTAGCGACATAAATTTGCTGAAGGAATCGGATCCTTCCGAGTAAATTTCGTATAACGCCGTTTTTTTCGACAGGATTTTCTTAAGTATATCGAATCGTTTTTGAATTTGCAGATGGTCGTCCGCATCTCGAATCAACATGACCGAAAAAGGTGCGTTGGATTGAATGCCGTCCCAGCCGACAATCTCGTTGTGATTCATTTCAGGAATGGTATTGGCGAATGCGAGTAATTTGGCATTCTCGCAGATCTGACCTTTGAATCGAAGCGCGGCCGGAAACATTTTTTCTGATGAATATATTATAACCGGGTGAGCGCACAACTGTTCCGCCAGACTCCAAAGTTCATTTTCTGATGACCACCATTGTTGTTTTTCTTTTATCCATCCGACGTTCCTGCTAATCGCATGAGCATCGTGCAAATCTTGAAACAAATGTTCCATAATCCTGAATAGCGTAACCAATGAAAACCCGATCGCCTGTCGCGGTTGAAATCCTTTTGGAATAAGAATGTGGGGGACAGCGTTTTTTTTCGATAAAACCTCCACATCGCCGCCCGTTGAAATCGTGATTATTTTTGCGTTTCGGGTTACCGCATCATGAAAAGCGGAAATGGTTTCTTCCGTATTGCCGGAATAGCTTGACAGGATGACCAGCGTCTGCTTGCTGACATACGACGGCAGGTTATAATCGCGGTTAACTATAATGGGAACGGAAAGATGGCCGGCAAAAATTTGTTTAACAAAATCTCCTGCTATCGCAGATCCACCCATGCCGCAGATAACAACATTGCGAACGTCGGTCGTAGAGCTTTTCAAACCGGTCAGTTGGGAATAATAGTTCGAAATATTATTTTCAGCCGAAAGTAACTGTTCATGAAAGGACAGCAACACCTTCAGGTAATTTTGTTTGTCATATTTTTCAATTAGGGGCTTATTCATAATACGTTCGGATTAGGACATGAAAGGTTTGACACGTTGCAGAAAATTCTGTGGGGTCAAATTAATAAGCGGTTGATCCCACGCGACTTTTCCCTTGTCAAATACGACGGCGCGTTTGGCAATACCGGCAATGCGTTCTATGTCGTGAGTCACGACGAGAATACAATTGCCGGCTTGATGATAGTCGAGCAGAATCGTATCAAGGAACTCACACGCTTTTTGATCGAGGCCGGTATAAGGTTCATCCAGCAATAATATCCTCGGGTTGTGGAGAAGGGCTCTGGCGATCGACAATCGTTGCTGCATGCCGCGTGAAAAACGGCGAACCGATTCATCAGATCTATGAGCAAGACCTACTTTTTCTAACAGGTTTTGTATGCGCGCGGCAGGATTTTCCACATCATAGAATTTAGCATAAAATGATAGATTTTCTTTGGCTGTCAGATCGCTGTATATGTACGTTTGATGAGAAACCATGCCCATCTGCTGTAAGATTACAAAGGAATCTTTGCGGATATTATGTCCATTGATGTGTACTTCACCGCCGGTGGGCTTCAGAAGCGTAGCGACAATTTTCAGCAAAGTCGTTTTTCCGGCTCCGTTGCGTCCGAGAATAGCAACGAAATCGTTTGCGCTTATCTTCAGATCGAGGTTATCGAGGGCGCGGAATCGTCCGTAGAGTTTAGTGATATTACTGATATCGATCATAATGAAATGATGCAGTCATTGAGTGTAATTTATAGCTCAGCCATCTTCGCTTAATCACTAGAGAGCATGAATATCTTCCGCTGCCTTTCGTAATTGCGATTTCAGGCTATCACGGCGTTTCTGATATGTAGGCGAATCTATTTCTTTTTCATTGAAAGTGTCGTCCAGTTGTGCGATCTGCTGAGCCAGTGTGTCCCGCTTTTTTAACAATTCGTTTCGTTGCTGCTTGTTTTGTTTCTTCTGGCCTGTCGCCGGTTGATACGGTTTCGCTGCGGCTTTCCGGTTCAACCCGAAAAACAATGCGAATGATAATATGCTCAACATAAGAAATATCCAGACAAAAGCCTTTTTCTGAACCATATTATCGGATGCCGCGATCGACTCGTTATTTTGTTCTGTCTGGCGAGTACCGCCGCCGGATAGTTTCATTCCGATCACGTCGTTGGCTTTAATTCCGGATACAGCGTAAATCGAAAAATTATTTGCCTCCATGCGTTCATCGTGAACGTGGGTTAATTTATCGGATACAAGTTCAATATCCTTAGGAGAAATGAACACATTACATTCTTCAATGTCGTAATACCATTGGGAATTTAATTCAAATGTATTTGCGGAATAATCCGCCGTATAGGTGATCTGTATCTGGGTCACGCCGGGCCGCAGCGGCTGATTAATTCCCATACCGTCCTCATACGCAAAAGCCGTAGCGCTAACCGCCATACTCTGGTTGTGGGACGTCTGCGCATTCTGGAATTGAGTTCGTTCCGGCAGTTTAAATCGGAATGTCGGTTTATTAACATCCGAAAGCACGTAAGCGGTTTGTCCTGAATTATTGATTTCAAAGGTTTGTTGAATTTCAAGCTGATTTCCGTTACGAAGAACAACCATGTGCGGAATACGCACGGAAATATTTTGCCATCGATCGGTCGATTCATACACAACCAAATCGACATGATACTTCTTGTTTTCTTGGATCATAAGGTTTTGCGTATACACGACGCCTTTATAAGAAGCGCGCAGAAGATATGGCGCATTGGGTAGAACTGGTATATTTGAGAATTCATAATCGGAAACCTGATCGAATTGTTTTACGGTTTCGAGGCCTTGTCCCGTTTTTACAAGCACAACCCAATCGGCGCTGACTTTTTTATTGATCGTTTTATCGTAGACTTTGCCGATGATCGAGGCGCCGCTTTGCGCACCGGCTTCATGATTATACAAAGCAAAAATAAGAAAGACTAAAGTAAGTGTGTTGACTCGACGTATCATGATATCATCCGTTTTTTAAATTAATCCTTAACCAATTTGGTTCCGCATTCGGAACAAAATTTGGCCTCTATATTATTTTCTTGCCCGCATTGCGAACAGGTGAGTATTTCAGGATGCGATTCTATTACAATTTCGCCCGGCGCAACTTTCTTTTTTCGTTTTGCAGCAATCAATTTTTCGATATACTCATCGGTGATTTTTCCATTGCCTTCAGACGATTCGCCGCCGCCGATATCGATCTGGCGGATCACATCTGTCACTTCAGCCATGGACTGTTTGCGTAATGATCGATAGTCGTCTTCAGCCATTTTTCCGATACCGAATTCAAAATCAAGATCTTTGATATCCATGTAGATCTTATTTTTTTTTGCTATCAGTGCGTCCAACTTGACTGTTTTTTCATCACGATGGTCAAGTGCAATATATTCTTTTGCTATAAGCGGTTTCAGAACGAACGCAAGCGCGATCAATCCGATTACTATGATAATAAAACTTAACATACGGTCCTTACTCCAAATCGTTATTCCAATTTTTTTAAATCTTCTTCGATGCGCCGGTCAACATCCGACGAGGGCGTCGGCGCCGGATCGTCATGTTCCAAAGCCTTGCTGACACGCGTTGCGCGCTTAACTACAACGAACAGAACCACCGAGAATACTGCAAATAGGATGAAAGGTAAGACCCATGCCATGAGGTCAAATCCTTTGGTGCCCGGTTGAGATAAGATCGCCTTGCCAAATGGCCCTTTTCCGCGAAAAGTATATTCATTCAGGAAATAACCCATTACTTCTGTTTTCGTTTTTTGAGCCAGAATCATCTCCTCAATCTTCTCGCGCATGGGAACAGCGGACGGGCAATTGACATGTCCGCATTGTCCCAGAACAAGATTGCATCCGCACTGACACATCAGTTCTTCGGAAATCTCGGAAAATAAAACCGCCTGTTCGCCGCTAAGTTTGGACGAATGCGCCGATCCTTGAGCATGCGTGAATGCAACAGAGCTTACAAGAGAGAAACCGACCAAGAAAAAAAACCATATCCAACTATATTTTTTCACCGATATTTTCCTTTCTGCGAACTTTGACTTCCTTGCGGTCTTCAGAATAGGCAGGCAATAAACAAATGATCGTTCCGAACACCAATATTTCCGTGCCAAACCAGATCCATGAGACCAGAGGGTTCACGTATATCTGCAGCACGGCTTTTCTTTCCGTCTTGTCCAGCCCGGTAAATACTACATACAGATCTTCCTGAATCGTTTTATACAAAGCCACCTCGGTAGTGGGCTGTTGGCTGGCTTTATACATCCGGTATTCCGGTTTTAACTCATGAACTTTACGCCCGTCTTTGTAAACCCCGAGAACACTGAAAGAAGATTCATAGTTAGCGTTGGATTCAAAACCGATTTTGTCACATTTCAGGGTATAGTCTTTTACCTGAAAGGATTGCCCTTCGCCCAATTCCGTTTTGGTTTCGAAGTTGAATATGACCCCGGTAATACCGACAAAAATGATCACCATGGCAAAGTGAACAATATAGCCGCCGTATCGGGGTTTGTTCTTCCACGTCAAATTCTTGAGCGCGATGAGGAAATTTTCTTTGGTTGAATGCATGCGCGCTGCCGTACCTTTCATGAATTCAATTACAATGACGGCCGTAACAAAAATGGACAACGTAAACGAAATGAGTCCGTAAAGATGCTGGGTGAGGAATATAAATACTGCAATACCGCCGGCTAACGCAATGAGACTCGGATAGAGAAATGCTTTTTTCAAACTGGCCAGCGAAGTTTTTCGCCATGCAAAAAGAGGACCGGCGCCGGTAAGAAAAAGTAAGAACAGTGCAATCGGAACATTTACTTTATTAAAAAATGGAGCGCCAACAACAATCTTTTCTCCGGTAACTGCTTCCGAAATCACGGGAAATATGGTTCCCCATAGAACGGCAAAACAGGAAATTAACAATACAAGATTGTTGAATAAGAAACTGCTTTCGCGTGACAATGCGGAATCGAGTTTGCCTTCGCTCTTCAGCTGGGGAAGTCTGTATATGACTAAGGCAACCGAGAATGCCAGGACAATGATAATGAACGTCATGAAGAATATGCCGATGGATCCCTCAGCGAAAGCGTGGACGGATGAGACTACGCCGGAGCGCGTCAAGAAAGTTCCAAAAAGGCACAGCAGATATGTCGCGATGATCAGCGTTACATTCCAAACTTTGAACATATTTTTCTTTTCCTGGATCATCACGGAATGAAGAAATGCCGTTCCGGTCAACCACGGCATCAGAGACGCATTTTCAACAGGATCCCAAGCCCAATATCCGCCCCAGCCGAGTTCCTCATAAGCCCACCAGCCGCCCATCATAATGCCGGCGCTTTGAAACAGCCATGCGAAAAGTGTCCAGCGTCGGGACAACTTGATCCATTGATCATCTAATTGTCCGCTCAATAAAGCGGCAATGGCAAATGCAAACGGAATGACAAAGCCGACATAACCGAAAAACAAAGTAGGGGGATGAATGATCATCGCAGGATGCTGAAGCAGCGGATTTAGTCCGCGTCCGTCAACCGGGAAAAAAGGCGTAGTCGAACCGTCGGCGTGTACGGTAACCAGTTCACTGAACGGATTTGCCGACCACAGATTCAGCGAAAGAAAAAATATTTGGGTGACCATCGTGGTCATGATGACATAAGGGATCAATTCCCCATGGGTGTTACGGTACCTGTACGTAACAGCAAAGCTGTAGCCGGCGAGCAAAAGCGACCACAAAAGTAATGAACCGGCCTGTCCTGCCCAGAATGTAAATTTAAAAAAGTATGGCAGATCTCGGTTGGTGTACGAGGCAACGTATTCAATATTCATATTGCTCGTGACGAGCAGATAGATAAGGCAGAGTGATGCAAACACAACGCTTCCGAATACCATATAAACTGAGCGTTGCGCGACGCGGATCAGATCGCCTCGTTTTTGTTTAATGCCCCAGACCGACGTGATCACCGCAAATCCGGCCATTACGATGGCCAAAATAAGAGCGAAATTACCTATCGGCCCGGCATATCTATCTAAAAATTCCATGAAATTCCTTTCATTTTATACGGTTAAGTATAGCGCTATATAACTATTTTTACAGGTAAAAAAAATGATATTCATCATGTTTTATCAATGAAATATTGTAACAAATTTGTAATATCAACCCTTCCATAAGATCTCATACACCGTGACCGGTTCCGCTACGCCCTTCAATACGACCTGTTCAATAGCGGAAGCGATTTCTTTATTCGGCAGAAGATCATACGTCGACTGGCTGATGATGATTTGTCCCTTCTTTGCAACACTGCAGAGACGATTGGCAATATTCACCGTTTCGCCTATGACCGTATATTCCAGCCGCTTATTTGAACCGATATTTCCGACGATGACATCGCCGGAATTAATGCCGATACCGATATGAATGGGATCTTTTCCTTCGATTTTACGCTGGAAATTAAATTTTTCGACGGCACGCTGCATTTGCACGGCGGCATTAATCGCGCGCATAAAAAAATCGTCATAGTGAACCGGCGCGCCAAAAAAAGCCAGGATCGCGTCACCGATGAATTTGTCTAACGTGCCTCCGTAACGATCGATTATATCGATGCTTTCGTCGAAGTGCGAATTGAGCAAATTGATCAGCGCCTGCGGGTCCATGCCGCGCGACATCGGCGTGAAACCGCGAATATCCGTAAACAGAACGCTGAGCATGGCTTTTTCGCCCTTCAAAATGCCGTCGATGGATTGTTCCGCCAATACTTTTTTTGCCACATCAGGCGACAAATATTTCCCGAAGAGTCCTTCGACGCGTTTCTTTTGTTTCAGTCCTTTGGTCATTTCATTAAATGACGAAGCCAGAAGCCCGATCTCATCCTTGCTTTTTACTTTTACTTCGAAATCTAAGTTCCCGGCTGCAATTTCCCGGGTCGCGTTCGCAAGTAAGGCCACGGGGCGTGCGACGCCATGTGAAATAACGATGCCGATAAATAATGCAATAGCGGCAACGCCCAATCCGATTATGAGCATCAGTTTCCGCGAATCAACCAGCGGTTCGAGCGCTTTGTCGAGAGAATTAAAAAACACGTAAGTTGCGATAACTTTCTTGTCCTCACCTTCGGTTCCGGGAGACGCAAAAACAGGCGAAGCGACTCCCAAATATTTCTCTTCGCCGACCATAAATTCAAATGCAGCACTGGATGTTTTTTTGATCATCGCATGATCCAGTTCGGATTTATGTTGTTGGAATTGGTCAAACAATTCTTGTCGCTTATCATGCATATTGGTTGAGACAATCTTGTTGCTGACGAGGAATGCGATATGGCTGTTTGTGACCTTTGAAATGACCGCAGCTACCGTGTCCGTGACTTCATAGCCCAATGCGATCGCGCCAAGAACCTGATCGTTGGCTATGGTCGGCGATGCGGCCACGCGTATCAATTTACCGTTTTCCTCCCAAAAACCGCCGTTGTCAATTCCGCTGAGCGCACCGCTGATTTCAGGCCGCTGTGACAGGTTTATATTTGATTTCATCTCCGTTCCGACGTACGCCAACACCTCTCCGGAAGGACTTAGCGCAACGAAGATATCCGAATTAAAACCGTTAATCCTGTTAGTTTCATCAAGACCCTGCTGCACCGTGGCTTTATCGCCGGTGCTGAGCTGAGCGGCAAATTTCGGGTTGTCGGACACGCTGCGGGATTGCAGAATAAGCTGATTGAAATAGCTGTAGTTAAATTCTTCGTAGGTAACATTGCTGCGGGAAAGCCGGTCGACAATGTCACTTTCAATGCGCTTAGCCAACTGCACGGATACGAAGAAATAAGATGTTCCGGCTATGATCAATATAACCAGAACAAGTAGTATGAGCTTGTCTCTGAATTTGAGAGTCATAATAATCTCACGGTTTGTTGCAAATTGAATGGAAAAGCATACATTTTATTGGTAAAAAAAACAAGTTTAAAATGATCGTAAAAAACGGTTGTTGATCAATATCAGCTCGTTTCGGGTATAATATTATATCAGAAATTTTTATTTGAAAAACGCACGGTTAATCTTATATTCTATACAAGGTTCTTGCCATTGTGCCTGTGTTTTTTTTAACCTGACACATCCTTGATTTTTTCTGATCTCGATTACCTAATCTGTTCTTGGTTTCAATAATTGTTCGCTCCAATAATTAATCGCTTATGAAGCTGTTGGATAACTGGCAATTCAGGGTCGTTATCGCCGTATTTCTTATCGTGGGTATGGCGGTCCCGTCATTGATATTTGTATTGCCTATAGCATTGCCTGAACCGGCTTTGTTGAACTTCCGATCGCTGACAGTTGGATTAGCGGTATGGATATTTTGTGTTGGCGGCGGGACTTTTTTATTAATAATAAATCTGCAGTCTCTGGCCAGGAAACATGAAATAACAAGAAAATCAAAGCAATTCGACCTTCTTAATGCTGTGCATGAGACGCTGATACGGGAAATCGAACCGAACAGGGTATTGGAAAAAATAATTGAACTGGCCATCAAAGCCATACCGTCTGCTGAAAAAGGTTGTGTACTGATTTTGAATGAAGAGAAACGTTATTTAGAAGTTAGGGCCCAAAAGGGGTATGATGACCTTCCTGCAAATTTTCATATTAAACCGGGAGAAGGTTACGGTGGCGAAGCCGTATCGCAAGGAAAAAATTTTCTAATTCACGATCTCGACAAAGAGGACGCGAGGTTGAGAACGATCAAGGCTTTTAATTCCAATCGGCCTTCCATTAAATCTGCCGTGACTACCGTCTTAAAGATACGCGATAAAGTTGTTGGAACTATTTCTCTGGAAAATGGCGTTAGAACTCACGCATTTACCGAACACGATCTCAAACTTCTGGAATCCTTCGCCTCCCCGGCTTCGCTCGCCATTGAGAACGCTATGTTGTATGAGAGCGTCCGCAAACATGCCCGTGAACTTGAAATGCTGAATCGCGTTAATTTTGAGCTGATACAATCCCTTGATCTGCAGACGGTTCTGCAAAAGGTTATTGATTCGGCCGTGACGGCAATACCAAAAGCAAAAATGGGCACCGTTCTTCTTTTGGATGAAGAGAATAAAAACCTTGAAGTTAAAGCGTCCCGTGGATACGACCCTGAAGTTTTAAAAGGTTTCGTTTTGCCCGTGGGTAAAGGTTTTTCGGGCGCCGCAGTGTTGCAAAGAAAAAGTTTTATCATTTCTGATTTGAGTTTACCCTTATACAAAAAATTTTGGCTTAAGGAGGAACAAGCGGCACCCACGAAAATACGGTCGGCGATGACGGCTGTATTGCAGGTCAAAGATAGATTGATCGGTACTATCTCGCTTGAAAATCCGCATGAAGCGGATGTTTTTAAAGAGAACGATCTGAAAATCCTTACATCCTTTGCTTCGCAGGCCGCGATGGCAATTGAAAATGCAAGATTCTATGAGACACTGGAAAAGGAAGTCGAACAGCGAACATCCAAACTTCGAGAAATGAACACGAAAATTGTCGAGGCCGATCGTTTAAAATCGGAATTTCTTGCCAATATGAGCCACGAGCTACGCACACCGCTGAATGCGATCATTGGCTTTTCAGAATTATTACTTGACGAATCACCGGAGGTTGAGGTTAAGAACCAACGTGAATGTCTCACGGATATTCACCAAAGCGGGAAACATCTGCTGCAGTTGATCAATGATATTCTGGATCTCTCAAAGATCGAAGCGGGAAAAATGGAATTGCACCTTGACAATTTTATCCTCACGGATCTTATGTATTCCGTTCAAAGAACGGTAGCGCCGCTGCTCGACAAAAAAGCGCAGAAATTGAAAATCGATATTCCGAAAAACTTTCCTGTATTATTTGCCGATCCTAATAAGATACGGCAGGTGATGTTAAATCTGGTAAGCAATGCCATTAAGTTTTCGCCCAATCAGACCGACATTCGTGTGACGTCGTTTTATCACGAAGAAAAAAAAGGCAATATGTTTGATATTGCCGTGGCCGATCATGGACGAGGTATACGCGAAGAAGACCAAAAGATTATTTTTGATGAGTTTCGTCAGATCGACGGCAGTACAACGCGTGAAGATCAGGGCACAGGCCTCGGACTCGCGTTGTGCCGCAGACTTGTCGAAATGCACGGCGGCAGAATATGGGTTGAAAGCAAATACGGACAGGGGAGTGTTTTCAAATTTCGTATTCCGCAGACTCAATTAAAAATGGACGAGGTGGTTGAAAATCTCCATCAGGCCGGCTCCTATTCCAGTGATTTTATCCTGGTCGTCGAAGACGATTTGCAATCGGCAAATTTGATGAAACGATTTTTAGAACTCGAAGGATATCGCGTGGTGAATGTGCGGAACGGAAATGAAGTGCTCACTGAAGCAAAAAAAATAAGGCCGCTGGCCATCACGTTAGATATCATGCTTCCCGGAAAAGACGGTTGGGACGTTTTGCAGGAATTGAAGTCCGATAGCGTCACACAGGCCATTCCCGTATTTATTGTTTCTGTTATGGATAAAAAAGACAAGGCATACAGCCTGCACGCCGATGATTATTTTGTCAAACCCCTGGATCGCAAACAAATGTTGAACCGCATTGGCGCTATAAAAAAACGTAACGGCGCTAAAAATCAGATTGACCGCATATTGGTCGTGGACGATGACGACAACGCGCTTTTTTTGACAACGTCATTTTTAGAGAAAGAAGGGTTTTTAGTTAAGAAAGCCCGGGACGGCAATAAAGCGCTTGATATGATACGGATGGAAAAGCCCGATCTGGTCATTCTTGATCTTCTGATGCCGAATATGAGCGGTTTTGAAGTGATGGAGATCATGCGGAATGAAAGCGAACTTAAGAATATTCCCCTGATCGTTCTGACAGCGAAGGAATTAACTCCGGAAGACCGTGTGCAAATGAGCGGTCAGGTTAAGAAATTTATGCAGAAAGCATCGTACAGTATTCATGACCTGCTGTATGAAATTAAAAGAGTAGTGGGCTAATATGAAATTGACCATGCAAAAACGGTTGATCCTATCCATTTTACCGGTTATTGTGGGCCTTGGCTTCGGGTCGCTATGCCCGGCACAAGAACTTGAAATCGACTTTGAAAGAATAACGATTGAACAGGGACTTTCACAAAGCAGTATTAATTGCATCATTCAGGACAGCCGCGGATTCATGTGGTTTGGCACACAGGACGGATTGAACCGGTATGACGGATATGATTTTATCGTGTATAAACGCAGTTCTCTGGACACCTTCACGATATCAAGCAACTGGATTACTTCCTTATTTGAAGATGTGTCCGGTACGATATGGATAGGTACCCAAGGCGGCGGTTTAAACAGATTTGACCGGTTTACAGAAAAATTCGTTTCATATATGCACGATGCAAACGACCCGGCCAGTTTAATAAGTAATGACGTGCGGTCGGTGTACGAAGATAAGGCCGGAACATTTTGGATCGGCACCGGGATGGGCGTTTGTACTTTTGACCGCCGAACAGGTAAATTTCAACGTTTGGCAGGGGGGAACGGCATCGAACAAGCCTACGTTTCCACGATCTTTGAGGACCGTGCCGGACAAATCTGGTTTGGTACGCAGGGATCCGGGTTGTATAAACTTACAAACCAACGGAATCGCAGAACTATTCTGCATTATACACATCGACCAAATTTTGCAAATAGTTTAAGTAATGATTTTGTTAATGCCATATATCAGGACAAAAATAAGACCATTTGGGTCGGTACAGCGGGCGGGCTTAATAAACTGCTTTCTGAAGAGAACGCCAGTTTTATTTCATTTAAGAATGACGATAAAAACCCTGCAAGCTTGTCGTTTGATCGCGTTCAGACAATCTTTGAAGATCGCCTTGGCATACTCTGGATAGGAACGGACGGCGGAGGGCTTAATTGTTTTGACCCGCGTGATCCTTTGCGAAATAAGTTCGTTAGTTATCATCAGGATCCGATTAACCTAAATAGTCTCAGTGAAAACCGCGTTTACAGTCTCTTCGAAGACAAGTCTGGAACATTGTGGATCGGTACGGGCGGTGGATTAAGTAAGTTTGACCGAAAGCCGAAAAAATTTGGACATTTTAAAACAGAGCCGTACAACCCCAACAGCCTGAACGTGAGCGAAGTATGGTGTTTTTTTGAAGATCGTGACGGCATTCTTTGGATCGGTACCAATGGAGGGGGATTAAATCGTTTCGACAGGAGAAACAACACCTTTTCATTTTACCGTAACGATTCGAGGAATAGCCAGAGCCTCAGTGAGGATCGTGTTTGGTCCATTCTGCAGGACGATAAGGGGTCGCTTTGGATCGGAACCAATGGCGGCGGGCTAAATAAGATGAATCCTAATACTGGAATCTTTTCCAGATACCGCAGGGATCCCGCAAATCGGAAAAGTTTAAGCGATAATCGTGTCAAAGTTCTTCTGAAGAGCCGGGACGGTATTATTTGGATTGGTACGCGCGCCGGAGGGCTTAACAAGCTTGATCCGGACTCTGAAGAATTTGAATCCTATATGAATGATCCATTGAATCCCAATACCATCAGTAGTAACGATATTTATTCGTTATTTGAAGATCGCGATGGTTTTATATGGGTCGGAACTTTTGGCGGAGGTCTTAATAGGTTTGACCGCAAAACAGGGAAATTTACAGTTTATAAGAACGAAACAAAGGACCCGAACTCGATCAGTTCCAACGGCATCCTCAGTATGTGCGAAGACAAAAGCGGAAACTTTTGGATTGGAACTCAGAACGGCGGGTTAAATAAATTAGACCGGGAGAAAGGTACTTTCGCACATTATTCACGGGAAGCAGGATTACCTAACGAGGTCGTGTATGCAGTACTTGAAGATAATCAGGGTTTCCTGTGGATTAGCACTAATAAGGGATTATCCCGTATTCGATATGACCTTGCTTCAGACAACCTGGAAATACGCAACTACGATCAGCATGACGGTTTGCAAAGCGACGAATTTAACGGCGGCGCTTATTATAAAGACCGCAAAGGTGAACTCTTCTTCGGCGGGGTGAATGGTTTTAATGTATTTCTTCCGGAAGAGGTGAAAGACAACTCGCACATTCCGCCCATGGTTCTGACTGCATTTAAGAAATTTGACAGAATTCAAAAACTGGAGACCTCCGTTTCTGAAATCAAAGAAATTAAATTGTCTTTTAAGGAAAATGTTTTTTCTTTTGAATTTGCCGCTCTTGATTTTACTAGGCCGGAAAAAAATCAATACGCTTATAAAATGGAAGGCTTCGACAATGACTGGATATACTCCGGTTCACGCCGTTATGCGAACTATACCAATCTGGACGGCGGGACGTACACGTTTAGAGTCAAAGGCACGAATAACGACGGGTTATGGAATGAAACCGGCGCTGCCGTTACGATCGTAATCACTCCTGCTTTTTGGAATACCTGGTGGTTTAGAATTTCGATCATTCTATTGATCGGATGGGCCGTCGTAGGGTATTACCGTTCCAGAGTAACTGCGGTTCAGAAGCAAAATGAAATTCTCGAAATAAAAGTGGAGGAGCGCACGAAGTCGCTCCGCGAAATGAACTCTAAAATCATAGAAACGGACAGACTAAAATCAGAATTTCTCGCCAATATGAGCCACGAACTGCGCACACCGCTGAATGCGATCATCGGTTTTTCTGAATTGCTTCAGGATGAAATGAAAGAAAGAGCGACGCCCGATCAAATGCAGAGTTTACAGGACATTCACCATAGCGGGAAACACCTTTTGCAGCTGATTAATGATATTCTAGACCTGTCTAAGATCGAGGCGGGCAAAATGGAATTAAATCAGGAGTATTTTGAAGTACCGCAGTTACTCGATACCATCAAACGTACCGTCGCGCCGTTATTGGATAAGAAGAGCCAGGTACTGGAAATTCGGGTCGATGGAGAAATGAAAATTTTTGCCGACCTGAATAAGATCAAACAAGTCATAATCAATTTGCTAAGTAACGCGATCAAGTTTTCTTCTCCGGGCACCGTGATCGGAATAGAATCCATTATTCTTTATAACGGCCGGCAACCAGTTTTTCAATTAGCAGTAAAGGATAACGGCCGCGGTATTCCGAAGGAATTTCACGATGTAATTTTCGACGAATTTCGCCAGGTCGACGGGAGCAGCACCCGGGAAGATCAGGGAACGGGCCTTGGTCTTGCATTGTGCCGCCGGCTGATTGAAATGCACGGCGGAAAAATATGGGTTGAAAGTGAATTGAACAAAGGAAGCAAATTCGTTTTTCTCATCCCGCAACGTCCCAACGGCGATGAGACAGCCCTTAAACCTACAATCGAAAAAGGAGATGTGTTTGACAATAATATCATATTAATTATCGAAGATGACTTTCAGTCGGCGAACCTGATCAAACGCTTTCTGGAATTGGAAGGATACAGGACGATTCACATTAATAACGGCACTGACGCGCTCGCCGAGACTAGAAAAATAAGGCCATTGGCGATTACGCTGGATATCATGCTGCCGGGCAAGGACGGGTGGGAAGTATTGCAGGAATTAAAATCCGATCCTGCGACACGCGGAATTCCAGTATTTATCGTTTCCGTAACTGATAATAAAGACTTGGCATACAGCCTGCATGCGGATGATTATTTTATTAAGCCGCTTGATCGCGACTTGCTGATCGAGAAAATTAACAAGCTGAAAAAGTCGAAAAAACGCAAGAAAAATGTATCTCAAATATTAGTCGTAGATGACGATGAGAAGGCGTTAATTTTAACCGGAACATTTCTTGAGAAAGAAGGATTTGACGTTGATCGCGCTAAAAATGGCGTAGAAGCACTAAGGAAAATCAATAGCAGCAAGCCGGATCTGCTGATTTTGGATCTGATGATGCCTCAGATGAGCGGCTTCGAAGTGGTGGACGTAATGCGGCAGGATCCTAATCTGAAGGAAATTCCGATCATCATACTCACCGCGAAAGAACTGACAAAAAAAGAAAAAGATATTCTCAGCGGACAAGTTCGCTGCCTCATGCAGAAGGCATCCTATAGTACCGACGATCTTTTGTACGAAATAAAGCGTGTAATCGGATAGAAGGGAAAAATCATGGTATCAAAAAAGATCCTATTGGTGGAAGACAACGAGGTCAATATGCGCCTTGTCAAGTTGACATTAAAAAATCAAGACTATGACTTCATTGAAGCAAGTAACGGTGAGGACGCGATCGATCTTGCGGAAGAACTAAAACCGGATCTGATCATATTAGATATCCAGCTTCCGAAAATGGATGGATATGAGGTTGCTCGAACTCTGAAAAGTACGGAATCAGTTAAACATATCCCGATCATCGGCCTCACCGCGCATGCGATGAAAGGGGACGAAGAACGCGTGCTCAATGCGGGATGTAACGCTTACGTGAGCAAGCCCCTGGACACCGGTCAATTCAGAGGTTTGGTAAAATCATTTTTATTTGAAAAAAAATAATTCGATCTCAGAAAACAATGTTTTTGAAGTCAGCGATTGTAAAACTTTTTCCATTAGGTAATTCAATTTCGTCTTGTTCAGTTTCTTGAAAGCCAACACGGTCAAATTCGGAAATCAAATCATCAATAAATACTTCTCTGAATATGGAACCGAGGCTGTTTAAACTTTTGATACCCGTTTTGCTTATACTGCTTATGCCGTTGTTATTCTGAATGACAACAGAGATCACTCCTTCGGCTGTTACCTTCTTACAAATCTTGTCTACCACGGTTCCCGCATGGACATATTCAAATATCAAATTACAAGCTATCATTTGGACTTTTGGAATTGGAATCGCATCAGTCTGGATGTCACATCTGTACAAATGCAAGCCGGGCAAAATTTTTTGATACCTATTCTCACATGCCCTTAAGTAAGATTCATTAATGTCAATTCCATAGACTTCATGCGTCACAAGGTGATCGACGTGTTCCAATCCGTTACCTGAACCTACACCTAACACCGCAAGAGAAGAGGGTTTGAATTTGTATAGCTTGGATTTAAGAATAGCGCTCAACGTCTGTAGCTGATAAACGCCGGGATCTGACATATGCTTTTCATAGTCTTCGATCGGGATCTCAGTCCATGGATTCAACAAAGACATATACTCACTTATTTATTTCTCCTTCGGCATAAACGCTTTAATAAAGTCGATCGGAATAGGGAAGATCGTAGTGGAATTATTTTCCGTTGCTATCTCAGACAGCGTTTGCAGATAACGAAGTTGTAACGCCGCGGGGGATCTGCTGATAATTTCCGAGGCTTCAAATAGCTTGGTGGCGGCCTGATATTCTCCGTCAGCCGCGATAACTTTGGCGCGTCGCTCGCGTTCGGCTTCGGCTTGTTTTGCCATTGCGCGTTTCATTTCCTGCGGCAGATCGATATGTTTGACTTCTACTGCCGAAACCTTGATTCCCCAAGGTTCCGTCTGATTATCAATGATCTGCTGAAGTTGCTTATTGATCTTCTCGCGCTCCGCTAAAAGGTCGTCAAGTTCGCATTCTCCCAACACGCTCCGCAGCGTGGTCTGCGACAATTGCGAAGTTGCCGTCAGGTAATTTTCCACATCGACGATGGCTTTATCCGCGGCGACGACACGAAAATAAATAACTGCGTTGACCTGAACGGAAACGTTATCGCGCGTAATGACGTCCTGAGGCGGCACGTCCATGACGACAGTACGCAAACTGACCTTAACCATTTTATCAACGATAGGAATAAGTATGATTAGACCGGGCCCTTTGAGGCCAATTAAGCGTCCTAGGCGGAAAACAACGCCACGCTCATATTCGCGTAGTACTTTTATGGCGCTCGCTAAAAAGAAAATAGCGATGAATACCAGGAAGGGGAATATAAATTGAAAATTCATAACGACTCCTTGTGTTTGTTTCACCATTCTTCGTAAAACAATATAACTAATTTAGAACAATTTAACCACTTTTAGCGTCAGGTTATCGATACCTACCACTTTAACGCGGGTTTCCGTTTCGATTATTTGATCGCTTTCCGCATTCCATATCTCTCCATGTACACGAATTTTTCCCGTTTTGCCGGCAATAATTCCATCAATGACGATCCCTGTTTCGCCGATCATGCCTTCCATGCCGGTAGTAACTCTGCGGCCTTGTGCCTTGATTCCAAATCCTACTACAAACAGAAAAAACAACAAAGTGATCAGCACGACGGGAATAATCACGCCCCAGGAAATTCGAACCATATCTTCTGGGGAATCAATTAGCATTATGGAGCCTAAAAAAAGCGAAATGACGCCGCCTATAGACAAAGCGCCATAACTCGTTACTTTGATTTCAAGTAAAAATAGAATGAGGCCAAACAGGATCAACGCCAAACCGGCATAATTGATCGGCAAAGTCTGAAAGGAATAAAACGCGAGAATGATGCAAATGCCTCCGACCACGCCTGGAAAAATTGACCCTGGATTATAAAACTCAAAGAAAAGGCCATACATGCCGAGCATCATCAGGATATATGCAATATTAGGATCGGTTAAAATATCAAGAAGTCCAAATCGCCAGCTACGTTCTATTTTTTCGATTTGAGCGTCTTTTGTAACGATCGTCTTTTTACCCACGACCGTTTCTACTATCATAGAATCAATTTGGACAAGCAGACTGTCGAATGATTTCGCTACCATATCGATCACGTTTTTTTCCAGGGCCTGTGTTTCCGTGATAGACACACTTTTACGAACGGCCTCTTCCGCCCAGTCCGGGTTGCGTTTATTCTTTTCGGCAATACTGCGAATATAGGATACGGCGTCGTTGGTCACTTTTTCCATCATCACCTGCGATAAACTGTCCGACTTACCTTCGCCGAGATTGACCGGGTGGGCCGCTCCGATATTCGTTCCTGGAGCCATGGCGGATATATGAGCCGCCATCATAATGAAAACTCCTGCCGACGCGCAATGTGAGCCTCCAGGTGAAACATAAACGACCACGGGCACTTCAGAAGAAAGAATATCTTTTACGATAAGGTTCATGGATTTCATTAAGCCGCCCGGCGTGTCTAATTCAATAACTAAGCACATGGCACGATCCTCATTGGCTTTTATGATCGATTTATTAATAAATTCAGCCGAAGCCGGATTGATAACGCCGTCGATAGACATGCGGTATATCTTGTTCTGCGCAAGAGAAGGTTGCGCGAGAAGCATGATGAATAAAGTGATGAGTGGTTTCATAATGGTATGCACATTCTTTTTACGGTAATGATTTTTTGTTTATAAGTTGGGGATTAACTTGCACCTGTGATTGAGAATGAAGAAAAAAACACACAAGACTTTTCTTTTCAAAGAAATGGGCTTGTCGACAGATTTTATATATATGAAATACATCAGGTTCACCGATTTCCGTTCATGACAGAATAGTATCGAACCGAATTATACATGGTAATCTAATCTGTTATACCAGAACATTCAAGCAGAGATTCAAGTGAAGGTTTATTTATCTAAGTTGCCTATTATACCCATGAGAAATGTAAGTTTTTTGGAAACAAAAAACTATGACTTTGATCAGGTTACGGTATGTTGAAATAATAAGCGATGTTGGTTTCATCACATGAGACTATCATGGTTTTGGAATCATTTAGGTGAAAAAGTTGTTATGAAGTCTATATAATTGGAACTTTATATGATCTGGTGCAGTTAAAATGATAGGTTCTTCTGCTCTTGTTCAATTCTGCGCAGTCACGACCGTTATTTATATTTTGTTTACAAAGAAGGAAGGAGTCTGAGATGGCTAAAATCTATGTTATAGAGGATGAGCCAAGCTTAAGACTTTTGTATCGTACTGAATTGGAAGGTATGGGTCATGATGTGACCTGTTTATCCAATGGTCGGGAAGCGATATCGAAACTGAAAGAGGATCAGCCCGATCTGATCGTGTTGGATATCATGATGCCCGAAGGTGACGGTATGGAGTTTCTTACAAAAATGCTGGATCATCGTATGGATATTCCTGTGATAATTAATTCTGCTTATTCACACTACAAGAATGATTTCATGAGTTGGGCGGCCGAAGCGTATGTAGTCAAATCGTCCGACATGACTGAACTGAAGACAGAAATTCACAAAGTCCTTGACAAGAGTCAGATGGCCACGGTCTAGTTGACCGTGTTTTCATCCTTTAAACGAAGCCTGTGCTAATATGCACAGGCTTTTTTTATTGTTATTCAAATTCAAAAAAAGTACATTGCCACGCAATTCTAAATACAGATGACAGAAAATAAATCGGAGAAGTCAAATGGAAATTAAACAAGTAGCCGTCATCGGCGCCGGAACCATGGGAAATGGTATCGCCCATGTATTTGCCCAATACGGGTACCAAGTAAAACTTATCGATATCAGTCAGGCTTTCTTAGACAAAGCGAAATCAACCATTGAGAAAAACCTGACTAGGCAAGTTACTAAAGGAACTTTAACGGAGGATTTAAAGCAGGCAGCGCTTTCACGGATTGGACTTTCTACGGAGATCAAAGATGCCGGCTCCAGCGATCTGGTCATCGAAGCTGCAACCGAGAATTTTGAAATCAAAACACAGTTGTTTAGAACTTTAGACTCGGCTTGCAGGCCGGAGGTGATATTGGCTACCAATACGTCTTCCATATCTATTACGCAAATTGCCGGGGTTACTAAACGTGCCGACAGAATAATTGGCATGCATTTTATGAACCCGGTGCCAGTGATGAAATTGGTGGAGATTATTCGTGGACTGGCAACTAGTGACGAGACTTATGCTGCGGTAAAATCATTGACTGAAAAACTTGAAAAAACTCCGGTAGAAGTAAATGATTATCCTGGCTTTATTTCAAATCGTGTACTCATGCCGATGATAAATGAAGCCATTTTTTGTTTGATGGAAGGTGTCGCTACTAAAGAGTCGATTGATTCAGTTATGAAATTGGGGATGAATCATCCGATGGGGCCGCTCCAGTTAGCTGATTTTATCGGTTTGGACGTGTGCCTATTTATCATGAATGTGATGCACGAAGGTCTTGGCGATGATAAGTATCGCCCATGCCCGCTGCTAAAGAAAATGGTAAATGCCGGATACCTCGGGTTCAAGAGCGGCCGCGGTTTTTATGAATACTCCAAAAAATAGTGCACAGAAACTGAATTTGGTAAACCCTAAATTAGTTTGACAAAAAACTTGAAAATTTTTGTAGAATTTCAGACGATTTATGTGTATTTTGAAACTAATAATTAAGGTGTGTTCCTAACATTTATTTTTCAGGAGGTATCCCGTGAAAAGCTTCGTGGTGGTTATATTGATTCTTTTGAGTTCTCATCTGTTTGCGCAGGAGAAACATACGATCACAGCAGGCAATGAGCGGATTGAAATTAAATGTACTCCGGTTGGCACCGGTGGATTCTCTAAAGAAGGAGAAATAAGCGGAACGGTTCCCATCCGGATTGTCTTCAAGAAGAACGATAAAAGTGACGTCGATATGTTTGGCAAAGTGGTTCGATGGAGTTATAAGCGATCGGAACAAGGCGATGATGTTGCGGATATCTACATTGATGGAAATAACTGGTGGTCCACTCGCTGCATTTTCTTTATAACGACTTACGTCAACGCGCAGAGTATCAACTACGACGGTGAAAAAATTCGAATAGGGCAGGGAGTTGACTTCCTGCAGAGATTAGGCGTTCCATTTAGCGTTTCGAGCAGCACGAGCACCGCGGCAAATTAATGAAAAAAACGTAAAAAAACGTGAAATAAAAAAGTCCCTTTTAGGGGCTTTGTTATTTCCGTGGTTTGGAAACTTTATTTCCGTGCCGTAGCCATTTTCCCCAGAAGTTGTTATACGGATGGATATCTGTCGTTTCAGTTCCTTCCCGAAAGACCGGGTATTCTTGATTTATCCATTCAAATATTCCGCCGAAAAGATTTTGCACGTTTTGATATCCCAACGATGTTAGTCGTTCTGCAATGACGGAACTTCGATAGCCGACCGAGCAATACGTAATTATACGAGATGACTTGGAAATATCATGCATTTTGGCAAAATCAAACGTGTCAAAATCCATCCAACGGGCGTTATGAATGTGACTGACCAAATATTCGTTCTCTGAGCGTGTGTCAAGAACAACGACGGAATCGGATGCCAGTAGTTTTGATAGCGAATCAACTGAAATATGATCGACATCGAATTTACCATACAGCGCTTTAAGGAAAACATGATATCCGGTATCTTGCGCATGGAGCGAGAGTGGGAGTACATATGCCAAGATCCAGGACTTCAGTAAGGATTTCATTTTAATGATTCGAAATAATTGGAAAACCGGTTCTTTGTGCAAACATTATTCACATAGTAATGCTCGCCGGTTCAGAATACAAGTAAATCTTAAGTGAATTTCGTAACATTTTGAAGCTCATGGTGCCAACAGGAAACATTTTATGCTTGAGTTCATTCGACGATTCATGTAATTTAAAAAGTAAACTTATTCTTACATGTCTTTGTCACATACTAATTCACTCTTGTTACATTTCATTGCTGATTGTGTTATGCAAAAAGTAGTATTTTGTGGAACGTTAGTTCTCATTCTCGCCATTTTTTCCGGCTGCGATAAGGAGAAGATCAGCGAAGACGCCCAGATCGCACTTGGCCGGGAATTATTTCATGACAAGCGGTTCTCCTCTTCTGGTGAGCAGAGTTGCGCAACTTGCCATCCTGACGGCCACACAGATAATCGAAAATGGCATTTTCCTTCCATTCACGACTCATCCAACGGCAAACCCGATTCGTTAAAAACCCTTACGCTCTGGGGAGTTGCGCAAACCGGCCCGCCCTATTTATGGTCGGGAAGAACTACAGGCCTTTACGAAATTACGAAACTTTACACAGATACGATCATGGGCGGTCTGGCGAGCCATGAGGAACTCGAAGCTTTGGTGGCCTATCAGAAATCTTTAATTGCTCCATCAAATCCGTGGATTCAGAGCGACGGCCAGCTGACCATGGAACAAAAAAGGGGAAAAAAAATTTATGAAACAAAGGGTTTCTGCTCTCCGTGCCATCCCGCTCCAACGGGCACCAACGGCTTTGTTAAGGATATCGGTACCGGCGGTTTTTTCAAAACGCCAAGTCTGATCGCTATGTATTCGAAATCGGATTTTTTTCATGACGGCCGAGCTAAAACGCTACGCGACGTGATTTATTTTTACATTGCCGATCCGGAGCAGAAGTTACAGGATCATGATTTTATAATTAATTTAACTGATCAAGAAATTGACGACCTGATCGAATATTTGAAATTATTTTAAAATAAAATGAGTATGAAATACATAATGTTCAAGATAATGATCGGACCTATCTTAGTTGCTTCGCTTTGTTTTCTTGCATGTGACAAAGAAAAAATAAGTGAAGATCCTCAGATTACATTAGGCAGGCAACTTTTCAACGATACGAAATTTGACAATATTGCCGGCCAATCTTTAAGTTGTGCAACCTGCCATCCTAGCGGCGACATGGACCACAAGAAGTGGTTATTACCGCCAATTTCTACAGACTCCATTGCAACACCGACATTATTTGGAGTTATTGATACGCCCCCGTATTTGTGGTTCGGCGAGGGGAGTGATATTAAAACAGTTACGCGCTTGGTCATAGATAGCGTTCTGCAGGGATCGGCGACAGAGGAAGAACTGGACGCACTTGCCGCCTATCAATTATCGCTGGTCGTTCCGGCGAATCCATGGAGAAATTCAGACGGCTCGCTGACAACACAACAGCAAAGAGGGAAGACGGTTTTTGAAGGACAGGGCAAATGCAACGTGTGCCATTCAGGGGAAGCACTTACAGGAAAGTTTAAAATTCAAATAAAAAAATTGAATCCGCAAGTTGACGTGCCATCACTTCGCTGGGTATTTGCTACGGCGCCGTATTTCAGAGACCATTCTGCGGCAACTTTGTGGAACGTAGTTGATCATTACGCGGATTCGGTTCAGACTGTGCAAATGACAACATGGGGATGGAATACGTTGGGAATTTACGATATTAGTTTAACTGAATTAGAAAAGACTGATTTAATCGAATATTTGAAAACGTTATAGTATTAAACGTGCCATACATCAGGATTTGTACTATGAAAAAGACATTGACAGGCCTTCTTTTGATCTTAGCTTTAGCCTCATGCGAAAGTGTGTGGGCGCAGGATGAGTCGCTGCCGGATGAGTTTAGCGAAATGACGGAGACGTCGGAAAACACTACCGGCATTGGCGGTATTGTCGATGCCGTTACTACTTTCGGGAATAAACCACATCTCAACGCCAATACGCTGAATGATAATAATTTTAATAATATCCGCGCACTCTTAAATTTCCGCTTTCAGCATAAAGAAAAATTACGAGCGGATGTAGAAGTTTTATTTGATGATGCTTCGGCAGAAAAAGTCCGGCTTCAGGGCGCATTTATTACCATCTTTGATGTGCCCAACGAAAAAATCAATTTTATGATTGGGAAAATTCCCAATCTTTTCGGAAATTTTGGTAAACGTGAATTTTCAGATGTAAATCCTCTAATCGGCCAGCCGCTCATGCGGCAATATCGAACCAGCCTGGATTGGAATAATTTGTGGAATAATCAGGAGCAACTCATTTTAAAGAACAGAAGAAAAGCACATAAAGGGAACCTACCTGTTAATGTATTAGCCGGGGCCACGCCAACTGTTTACGACGCACGTTGGGATTTTGGAGTAGAGTTATTTGGAAATATTTCCTTTGTGGACTATCAAATAGCCGTTACTGAAGGGTCTATTTCCAATCCCGATGCGAATCAAAACAAAGGAAAGCAATTTTTAGGGCGTTTAGGTTTTGCACCGGTTGCAGGATTAAAGTTTGGTTTTTCAGGCGCAAGCAATCCATATTTGTCAAGCGCCGATCCTCAAAGGCTATTGGAAGAGGGTAAAGGAAAGGGAGAATATCGGCAAATGGCATATGGGATGGACTTAGAGGCAAGCTACCGCTACCTGATCGTTTTTAGTGAGTTTGTTAAAAGCACATGGGATGCGTCGGTGGATGAGGGGGAATTATCCAATTGGAGTTGGTATGTGGATGCCAAATATAAGCTGCATCCCAAGCTTTATGCGGCAGGGCGGTATGATATGATGAATTTCAGCAAAATCAAGAATCCTGCGACGGCCGCTAAGGAAAGCTGGGACTATGACGTGAAACGATATGAAGCCGGGTTGGGATTTAGAATTACTGCTGATGCAACGCTTAAGTTAGTCGAGCAGTGGACTGTTTTTGATAAAAAGTCGAGTATTAAGAACGTCCGGTTCACAGCGGCACAATTGTCTGTTCCATTTTAACTGATTGAGATTTCGGAGGAATAAAATTATGAAAATGGTAATTATGTTAGTTAGTTTTGCAACGGCCCTAATATTTACGCTTCTGGGAGAGGATGTCAAGTTCTTCCAAAAGATGTCGGATTCAGGGTTGGTTAAATACGCTGAATCGGAATCAATTGAAAACCGGCCGGCTTTACCGGCGGAAGGAAAGATCACCGGGAAAGTGTTCGTGAGCAAATCCGGAGGGACTGCAGCCAGGTCTACCAAGGGATTATACGGAAAAAGTTCATCGCGGCTGAGTAAGAGCAACAGTGTTGATAAGAAAGCCATTGTCTTTATCGTGAAAGCACCCGGCAAATATCCGCTACCGCAAAGCAGGCCGGTGATGCGCCAGAAGAACATAGCCATTGTGCCGCATGTCTTACCTGTTTTACTTGGTACGACCGTTGATTTTCCGAACGAAGATGAAATTTATCACAACATCTTTTCGCTTTCTGAAACTAAAACTTTTGATCTGGGCCGGTATTCCAAAGGAAAATCTAAAGCGGTGACATTTACTACATTAGGAACTGTCAAGGTGTTCTGCGACATTCATTCCCAGATGGGCGGTGTTATTCTGGTACTGCAAAATCCGTATTTTACTACTGTCGGTATAGACGGCAGTTATACTATCAGCGGCATTCCTCCGGGCAATTATGAAGTAGCCGCATGGCAGGAAAACGGCGGAAACAAAATTCAAAAAATAACAGTTGGGAGCGGAGAACAGGTTAATCTTGATTTTTCATTCTAGCAGTCTATATTGAATTATTATTTAGTTTAAGCCCTGTAAATCGTTACGGGGCTTTTTTAGTTAGTGCATACATAAAATCTTGCATGGAGAATTTTTAATTTGTAAATTGACCACCGAAAAAAATATGAACTAACGTTAATTATAAAGAGGTTTTTTCATGAGAAAGCAATGGATTCTTTTATCTGTTTTATCGTTTCTCATTATGTGCGGGGCCGGCTGCGGTAAAAAAGAAACAGTTGACGAGTACTTCGCGCAGTCGGACAGTCTTCGTGTGAAAGGAAAATTGACCGAAGCCGTCAAAAAACTGGGCGAAGTTGCGGAAAAATTTCCGACGGACACTCTGAACGTAATTAAATCACTGACGGGAATGGCCGACATTTACGGTGCCGATCTCAGGGATTTTACTAAAGCAATTGAGATCCATCAGAAAATAATCGATGCGTATCCGGATTATCTGCTGACCGCAAAAAGTTTTATCATTATTGCCGTTACTTATGAAAATGAGATTAAAGATATAGAAAAAGCGCGTCAGGCCTATGAGCAGTTCCTGGAAAAATATCCGAGTCATGAATTGGTTCCCGGAGTCAAAGGCGCGCTGGATCTTCTCGGCGTGAGCGATGAAGATTTGGAAAAGATGATACTAGAAAAAAACAAAAGCATTCCTCTAAAGTAATTTCAACGCAAATCGAAAGAGTTTTTTATTTTGTCAAAAAGTAGTTTTTTTGAAACCCGCGCTAAAATAATCTGCACGATAGGCCCTGCATCCAGTAATTATGAAACCATATTAAAAATGATCGCAGCCGGCATGGACATTGCCCGGCTTAATTTCTCCCACGGAACCCACGACGCTCATCAAATAGTTATACATAATATACGTGAAGCCGCAAAAAAATCAGGCAGGCACGTCGCCATTTTACAGGATCTGCAAGGTCCAAAGATTCGTGTCGGTACTTTTAAGGACGGCTCGGTTGATCTGATAAATGGTAAAACTTTTACGATCACAAGCCGTGAAGTGGAAGGCAGTGAACATATCGTGTCAACAACGTATCACGCCCTGACTCATGACGTTAAGATCGGGGACGAATTACTGATTGATGACGGCCTGTTGAAAGTGGTGGTAGTCAAAAAAACAAGTGAAGACGTCGTATGCGAAGTTGTAAACGGCGGGAAAATAAAGAATAATAAGGGTATCAATTTACCCGGAGTCAATGTTAGCGCACCATCTTTGACTGAGAAAGATACGGAAGATTTACTGTTTGGCCTGCAAAACGAAGTGGATTATGTAGCGCTTTCTTTTGTTCGTAAACCGGAAGACATTCTGCACGTTAAGGAAATCATTCGATCCAATCAAAAAGATACTCCGGTTATTGCAAAGATCGAGAAGCCAGAGGCGCTAAAATGTATTGACCGCATCATTGCCATAAGCGACGGCATCATGGTTGCGCGGGGCGATCTTGGAGTGGAGATGAAAACGGAAGAAGTTCCGCCAATTCAAAAACGTCTGATCGGCTTGTGTAATAAAGCCGGCGTGCCGGTCATCACCGCAACACAGATGCTTGATTCGATGGTGCAAAATCCGCGTCCGACGCGAGCAGAGGCCTCCGATGTCGCGAACGCGATTCTCGATGGGACCGACGCGGTAATGTTATCTGCGGAAACGGCATCCGGCAATTATCCGATAGAAACGATAAACGTGATGAAACGCATCATAAAACTGATGGAAAAAGAAACGCCGGTGGATTATGTTCGCCGCCGCCGTCTTGCGAACGAACAAATGTTATTACA
>JAEUSJ010000003.1:31051-56353 GCA_016788215.1 bacterium
CAATGAAGTTAAGAAAGCTCTTCTCGAATCCGGATTTCTAAAAAAAGGAAATAGATTCGTCATTACCGCCGGCCTTCCATTTGGGTCGCGCGGCCCTACCAACAGCGTGCGCGTCGAGGAAATGGCTTAAGTTTTACCTTACCACCGCAATCTTACCGGTTTTCTTGAAACCGCCTCCCGTAAATTGGTAAATATATACACCGCTTGGAACTAAATGTCCGTCTGCATCTCTGCCGTCCCAATATAATCCGCTGTTCCCATCATAAGGACCTTCTCCGAATTCTCCATAATTGATCTTTCGCAAAAGTTTACCCGAGATCGTATATACCTTGAATTCGATCTTTGAGGTTTTGCCCAATACGAACTTAAAATTCATTTTATCGCTACCAGATCTGAGAACGAAAGGACTCGGATAAAAATGGAAATTAGTAAGCGGATCAGGTGTGATTGCATTTTGTTTAATGGACAAGCTCAAATTATAATTGTAATTATTGCTAAGATTCTTGTCGATTACTTTATTTACTACCAGGCATAACAACGTATCTCCCGGCAGAAGATTATTAATAGCAATTAAGGATGAACTGCTGTGGTTAATAAAAAAATTCTTCCCCGAAGCTTTATTATATTCGATCGTATAAACGTCGAAATAATTGTTTGATTGAGCCGCATTGAAGCTGATTTCGCAATGTGTTGTATCCAAAACATAAAAACTGTAATAATTTGCCGCCAGCGTCGGCACACTGCGTTGGATAAGTGTATCTAGTATCAGGCGATTGGCTAAAAGTTTTATCTTGGGATAGTTTACGGCTTCAGGAAAATAAGTGAGACTGTCAGCCCTGCCGGCGGTGTAATAATTCCAAACGGCAAATTCTGAGAAATTCTTGGATAAGTTAGAGCTAGAATTATCTTTGATCGCATCGTCGATGGACGTAATGGCATTTTGTGTAGGCATAAATTCCCATGATTTCTTAATGACACCTCGTCCGTACTTTTTTTCAATCATGTGGTTCCAATGAGCCGATGAGTAACCGTCCGTTGCGTCAAGTGAAATATTGGGGCTGTTGAAATATCCGGGAAGGTAAGCGTAATAATCATTTACGTAGTCATAGGTCACGTCTTCCATCCATGTAGAAGAAAGTTCGTAATACCATGTATCTCCAGATCTCCAAATATAACTGAATTGTATCGCATGAAAAAATTCATGCCCGATCGTTACTCGCAATGCATCGTAGCCGTGCGTAGCAAATCCTTCGACGTAATCATTTTCCAGATAAATAGCTGAAGTGTAGGTGTCAGGAGATGTAGAAATTTGAGTAACGGTTTCCGTGTATCCGTAGGTGTCGTTTATATCAAAAATAAACACTTCGTAATATCCGAAAGACGAAAAAGAAAGCGGCTCTCGGTAGCCCATGGTATCCACTTCCAATCGATAGGAATGTGCCAACGCGAATGCAGTTTCTTCGATCCAATCCGGCAGGCTATTCGCATTAAGATTTTCCGGGGGAACAGCGTCAGGACCTGTAACGTCATAATTTATACGAAAAGTTTTCATCTGCCCATTTTTATTTGTGAAATTGTAATCATAAACTGCTTGCATCTCTTGTTTTTCTAAGCGGATTCTCTTTTCCGGGCGGGTCTTTAAGTAACCCTGTACTTCCGCTGATATACCGAAAGCGCATTTAATAGGAATAACGGAACGAAAGGTTTCCGGAAGCGCCTCACCCCTCAATATTTTTATTTTCAGATCCATCGCCTCATCTTCACTAATTGATCCGGTTTCGAGCGCATCGTTAATCATGTGTAACGAGTTTCGGGCTTCATCTTTCTGCGCAAAAGCCGGGTTGGCCATAAACAGAAATAGAACTACGATTGCAATCAAAAATCTCATTAATGTCGATCCTTACTTTTTTTACGAAAAGTGAGTGAGAGGGGAACGCCTTCGAATCCGAATTGTTCCCGCATTTGTTTTTCCAGGTACTGCCGATAATTAGCCGGTATAAGTTCCGGCGCGTTAGAAAAGAAAGCGAATACAGGCGGCCGGGATTTTACCTGAGTAACATAATTGATTCTGAGATCTTTTCCCTGCACTGCAGGCGGATGATTCTTCTCAATTGCTTTTTCCAGGAAGGTATTCAATGCCGACGTGGAAATAGTTCGGTTTCGCTCTTCAAACACCTTATGGGCTAACTCCAAAACCTTGACGACACGCTGTTTTCCTGTAGCCGAAATAAAAATGTAAGGCACATAACCGGTCGATCCAAGGGAGCGGGTGAGATATTTTTCAAAATCAAGGTATGTCGTGCTTGACTTGTCGACGAGGTCCCATTTATTGATCGCGATCACAAGTCCTTTTTTTAATTGCCGCGCTTCTTCGAGCACATGGATATCCTGCATAGCCAAGCCTTCAATAGAATCGATCAATAGTACGGCAACATCGCATTCCTGTATCGACTTGATGGTGCGTAAGGTACTGTAGAATTCGAGATTCTCTTTGACTTTTGCTTTTTTTCGAAGCCCTGCGGTATCGATCAATTTAAAGTGAATGCCGTTGTACTCAAAATCAGTGTCGATCGAGTCGCGGGTTGTTCCGGGAACGTCCGATACTATATGCTTGTTTTTCCCGATCACGGCGTTAACATAGGAAGATTTGCCGACGTTGGGTTTGCCGATGATTGCTAACTTGATGATATTCTTTTCGTATTCGATGTCTTCCACATTGCCGCGGAAACCATCACCCAGTTCTGATAAAATATCATCCAGGAAGTCGCCTATGTTTCTGCTGTTAAGCGCGGAAATACTTTTCGGTTTTCCTAATCCAAGTTTGTAAAAATCTTTATTCGCAGCGACGTCCAGATCAATATTTTCATTGTCGGCTTTGTTGACGCAGAGCAGATGCTTCTTTTTGGCACGTTTGATATTATCTGAAATTTGTAATTCGGTTGTGGTAAGTCCGGAAACAGCATCGACCAGCAATATCACCAGATCGGATTCTTCAATGGCAAACTGCGCTTGCTCTCGGATTGCCACATTGATCTCGTCGCTCGCGTCAGGCATATATCCGCCGGTGTCAATGAGAACAAATTGTTTCCCGTTCCAGTCGGTGATCTCGTAATGCCGGTCGCGCGTTACGCCGGGTGTGCCGTGAACAATTGCATCCTGACGGCCGATGATTCGGTTGAATAAGGTTGATTTGCCGACGTTGGGACGTCCAACAATAGACACAACAGGTATCCGATTAATTCGTTTCATTTATTTGCAGCAATAATAGTATTGAATTTATGCATCGAATTAAATATGATAGTTATAATTCAGTATTGATTCAAGTCCAAACTTCCTGTTCAGAGCACAGTTCATGATGGTTTTCAAGGAAATAGAGCTTTTCAACATTCGCCAATTTGAACATAAACGAATTGATTTCAGCACAGGATTCAATCTGATCGCGATGGGTCCTGCTCAAGGGAAGTCAACGTTGGCTGAATCATTACGAACTGCATTGTCAATTTCAGCACGAAACCCGCCTGATTTCTTCAGAGAAGAAACATCCGACTCCGCAATCCATCTAGTGGTAGTAATTAACCGGAAGGAGTATTATGTCAAGAAAGAATGGGCAGCGCAAAAGCTGAAACATAATGTTGTCACATCAAAAGATGGAAAAGCAACGTATGATCTTACCGATTCGGCACAAGCAACTCAATGGGTATGTCATTTTCTGAAACTTGCCGATAAAATGTTCAATGAAAGTATGGAAACCATGCCGGCGGATTTATTGTCGCAACGTTACGATGTTATTTGTGATCTTATTTTCCCGTATAATTACTATGAAAACGCGGCAGATTCTGTCTGGCTTCACACTCTTCTTAATATTCATTTATACGATCATATCAATTTGGAATTGAATCATATTCAGCAAATTGCTTCGGGTTCACTAAATGAACTCAAGATGAGCCGACAGGCTGCCATAGCTGATCGGAAAATCGTAGAACGATTTGAAGAAGATCTAAGACAGACAGATAATCAAATCAAACAACTGCTCTCGGCTATAGATCAGGTGTCAGCCGGCGTACAGGCAGAAGAGGCGGAACTTCGACAGGCGGATAAGATATACGAATTTATTGTGGCGAAAAAACATACCATCGAAAGGATCGATTTTGAGTTGCGCAGCTACAATTCAATATTAAAAAACGAAATTGGCCATGAATTTACAGAAGACGAGATTCAGGAAATTGAAAAGAAGAAGAAAATATATGAACAAATATCATTACAGGAGGAGTCGCTCCGCAAAAAAATTGTTGAGCGGGGACATCTGGAAAGGAATCTGAACGGCATTCTCAATGAAATTACTCAACTTCAGATTTCGCAGGCACCATCCGATACAGGAGCCGGTAAAACAAAGCTGGATGCTTACAAGTCAGAAGTGAAGAGAATTCGCGAAACGTTAAAATCCTATTCGAGTCTCGATCACGACATGGAAGCTGCCAAGCGTGAAAAAAACCTGTATCAATCATCTCATGACAAGCATCTCGTGATCGGCAAACTCAAACAATTCGTATCGCAAAACGAACAAAAAAAGGTCAAGTTTTTAATTGAAAAACTGGAACAGGATCGGGATATAATCGTCCAAGAACTTGAGCAAATGCAATCAACGATGCATGAAGATCGTTATCGGAATCTTTTTAGCAAAGTCCAGCAGGTTAGGCAACAGATAATTGAGCAGCGTAAACGAATCGAACTATTATACGAGAAGAGACTGGAAATATTACGAAGCTTTGAGGAAAGCGTTAGCGCTGAACCGGATCTACTGGCCATGGAAAGTAGTTTCCGCCGCCAAGTTCATCTTAAGAAATATCTCTCGGTGATCACAGAAGTTGCGCAATTCATTCAAAAAGACCTGGGGGAATCACGTCGAGCCGAATTTCAACAACATATTCTTAGCCACGCTTCGATATTACCTGACTTTTTTGTTCATCTGGCCGGGTATGTTCTTCAGTTTCAGGACAAGAGTATCCTACAATCTCAATTTAAACGCTATTCACATTCACAGATTGCGGAATTTAATTTATTTTTCCGTTTGCTCTACATTGATTATGCAACGCACCATTCCGAAGCGGTGTTAGATGAACACTATCGCTGGTTAATGGACCCCGCGCAAATTTCAAGAATTGACACGCTGCTGCAACGCCTGAATTTTGCACAGTGCATTGCTTTTGATAAAACTTAATGCTCCAGATCGCCCACGATCACATCCTCTCGTATCGGCTGAATCATTTCTTCAATAACCTTCCGATGTTCCGGATGATCTACGTATATCTTAAGGTCTTCCTTATTTCTGAAACGACTTACCAACATGACGTCAAAACCTTTATTGCGATGGGAAAAATTGACGCCCGCATGCATGTCGATCAATTCCGGGATCTTATTCTTCAAGCCGTTCAAAGACTCCGTCATTGAATTAATTTTATCTGCGGGTGTATTTCTTTTAATCTTAAACATGACAATATGTTCGATCATAGTTTCCTCTCAAGTGAGAATGAATGTTAGAACGCAAATTCGACCTCAACTTGTTTAGTAAAATATCTGTTGTAAATATAATTTGTCTTTGCTTCAATTCGAATCCTATACAACCCAGATTGTGCCTTCGAGCTTGAAATGGCCGTTGTTCCAGAATCCTTTGGAGCGCCTTGTTTCATAATAGAAGATGAATCATCGGCTAATCTGCGTTTGAGAAGTTCGTTTGGAAAAATACCGCCAACCATACCTTGACCCAGCTGACGATTCCATAGAATAGAATTTTTTCCGATCGAAAATGATTTATTTAGGCACAATAATCCTATTGGGTTATCTTTTTCATCAAAAATTCTCGCTGTTATTTTCGAGTGTTCCGTTAGAAGAAAATCAAACCTGACCGAGCTATCTTGAAGCGATATATTCAAATCGAGAATATCAGTTCCGATATGAAAATATTGCGCACTTTTCTTATCATTGATAAATACTTGTCCGTAATTCCTTCCTATGGCGATGCCTCGGGGCTCGAAAAACTGATTATCTCCGTCGCCAATGTTTCCAAAACGCGTAATATAGTTCAAGTGTCTGTCAAATTTATGAACGCAGTGGTTGAACATATCCGTAACCCAAATATTTGAGTAGAAATCGACCGCAACAGAAGTCAAAAATACTTGCTGATAACCATAGTCAGTGGAATTAACACCACCTATGAACCGCCCGTCCGGAGTAAGTTTCCGAATACGCGTATTATTTAGATCGATCACGACCATGAATTCTTCTCTAAAAAATAAGCTGTATTCCGTGGGATCAGCAAAAGCAATTCCATCCGGCCGTACCATAGAAACAGCAAGGCCCGTCGAATCATTCTTATCGCCCAACGCATATAGAAATCCCATGTTTTTGTCAAACACCTGAATTCGATCATTACCTGTATCGGTTATAAATATTCTTCCTTCTGTTCCAAGCGCAATGCCGCGGGGTTCATTAAATTCACCCGGTTTAGTTCCCTTTTTACCAAACGCATCGACAAAGGTAAGGTAACTGCCGGGATTAAATAATTTTACGATACGGTTATTGCCCGAATCGGCGATATAGACATCGCCGTAGGAATTACAGGCTATACCGCGGGGTTTTCGCAGTTTTTGTTTCGGTCCTTTTCCTTCGTAAATATCAATACTCTGCATTGAGCTGTTAAAGATGATGTTATTTTGTCCGGAATTAACTCCGTAGACGGTGAGGTCATCATCGTCGTTCCTATTCTTCGGATCATCCGTGCTTTTTAGCCTCGTGGCGGCAAGGCCTTGCGGATCATCTGGCGTGACGTCGGTTCTTCCAATCAATGCCATAAATGCGAACAAATGCACTGCGGTTGCTTTGTGCAGCGGCGCGTGTCGTGAAGGGGGATAAACCAGCGTCGTAGCTTCATGAACTCTTTTTGCAATGGTTTCCTGAGTCGATGCCGAAGTCACCAAACAGAAAAGAAGTATATAAATCTGAAAACATCGAATCATAGGCTGCGTAAGTATTTAATTCAATTTTGCGGGTTTGAAATTAGACGAATCAATTACTATTTGCAAGTTCAAAAAATTAATTATATTATTGGAATAATAATTATCGAATATCGTTGAAACAAACGGCTTTACGAATGACAGCAAAAGATTTTGAAGAACAGGCGATGCCTCACGCCGATTCTTTATACAATACGGCTTTGAGGTTGACTCGGAATCCGTCGGATTCTGAAGATCTGGTTCAAGAAGTATTTTACAAGGCCTTTCGGTCTATTAACCAATTCGAATCAGGGACCAATATGCGGGCTTGGCTTTTTAAGATATTGGTTAATACGCATATCTCGCAATACCGGAAAACGGCAAAAGACCCGTCGGTTGCGGGATACGATGATATTGAGGAGTTCTCATTATATGGGCAAGTTCACAGCCGTTCTAGTTCCTTAACCGATTCACCTGAAAGCATTCTGGACCGTTTTTTGGATGAGGATATCCGAAAAGCCATCGATAAGTTGCCGGACCAGTTTAGGGATGTCGTCATGCTGGTAGACATCGAAGGGTTTTCATACAAAGAAGCGTCGGATATTTTGGACGTTCCCGTGGGCACCATTATGTCGCGCTTATTCAGAAGCCGGAAATTATTACAGAAGTATCTTTGGGAATATGCCGTTGAATACGGTTACGTCAAACCATAATGAAATTGAATACTAAAGGAAATCTCATGAAGACACCGAATGGTAATGAAACCGATCTCCACGCGCACGATCATACCCTCAAATGCGGGGAAGTTGTTCATCGTGTATATGCCTTTTTGGACGGGCAGATGAATCTAGACGATGTGCTGGTTTTTAAGGATCATTTGAAAGTGTGTTTGCCTTGTCAGGCGTACGTGCAGTTCGAAGAAAAACTGATTAATATGATCAAGTCAAAAAGCTGTAACGACGAAACAAAAATACCCGCAGCACTGATGGATAAAATAAAGAAAGCGATCGAAGTATCTAACCTGCCTCCTAAGAGCTGATCAGCGCCACCCTTGCGCAATAGGCAATCTTCTTCCAAAACCGAACGCCTTTGTCGTAACTCTTAAACCCGGAGCCGCCTGTCTGCGTTTATATTCATTATGATCCACCAACTTAAGTACTTTTTTTACAGTTTGTTCATCATATCCTAACTGAATAATTTCCTCTTCTTCCCTCATATTTTCTATGTACGCTTCCAAAATACCATCGAGCACATCATATGGGGGCAGAGTATCCTGATCTGTCTGGTTCGGCTTGAGTTCAGCTGATGGCGGTTTGATGATCGTATGAGGCGGAATGATTTCCTTTTCTCTGTTGATCCATCGTGCGATGCGATAGACCATCGTCTTTGGAACGTCACTGATGACCGCTAAGCCGCCGCACATATCTCCGTATAAAGTGCAGTAACCGGCCGCTAACTCGGATTTGTTACCTGTGCTTAGCACCATCGCATTTAATTTATTTGATAAAGCCATCAAGATATTTCCACGTAACCGCGCTTGAATATTTTCTTCGGTAATGTCTTCGGGCAGATTCTTAAATTGTGAATGCATGGATTCCAGAAATGCGTTAAACATAGATTCAATTGGGATAGAACGGTATTCAATTCCCAGATTGGTTGCCAGTTTTTTGGCGTCGTCCTTGCTGTGCTCGGATGAATATCTCGATGGCATTGAAACACCTATAATATGGTCTTTACCAAGCGCTTCGACGGAGATTGCAGCGACTAATGCCGAATCGATTCCGCCACTTAGGCCGATGATCGCTTTCTTAAACCCGCATTTACTCATATAATCGCGTATCCCTAAGATAAGCGCGTCATAGATCTGTTGTTCGTCAGGCGCGGTCCAGCCATTTGAAATAGCGCGATTTGCTTCGATATCAACTACAGCCAGTTCCTCTGCAAAAGACTGAGCCTGAGCCAAAAGTTGTCCCTCTGCATCCAGAACAAAACTACATCCATCAAAAATCAGGCTGTCATTACCGCCGACCAAATTCACAAACACGCAAGGGATATGGTACTTTTGAGAGATGCTCTTGAACATATTTAACCGGAGATTGCTTTTATTGACATGAAAAGGGGAGGCAGACATATTGACCAGGATATTTGCGCCTTGATTAATTAATTCCTCAATTGGGTCTGAATGATAGAGCCGTTGTTTCCAAAAATCTTTATCATTCCAACTGTCTTCACATATTCCTATACCCAATTTCATTCCCCGGAATGGAAATACTTTTTTTTCTTTAGCCGGTTCAAAATGGCGCATTTCATCAAAAACATCGTAATTTGGCAGAAGGGATTTATGTTGGATTCCGATAATTTTACCGTTCTCCACCAGCGCGGCGGCATTGAATACATGATGGCCTTCCGGGTTTTCATTGGGCGATACGAATCCGCATAAGACACCGATGCCGTCGGTATGTTTCATTATGTCATTCAGAGTTTCCGTATTCCTTTTAACAAATATCTTCTTTTCGACCAGATCTTCCGGTGGGTATCCGCAAATGCTGAGTTCCGGGAATACGACCAGGTCAGCCTGAGCCTTACGTGCCCTATGTATGAAGTCAATGATCCTGATGGAATTATTTTTTAAGTCGCCGACGCGGGTGTTGATTTGTGCGAGAGCTATTTTCATAAAGTTATTTAGAATGCTTTTTGTATAGGTTATAATAAAAAAATCCGACTTTAGATAAAAATCGGATTCTTACAAAAGAATATTTGATCAAACATTATCAATTACGAATGACATCAATGATTTTTCCGCCCACACGAAACTCGGAAAACGCCGGATCTATTTCAATTGGTTCCAATTCTGAATTGGCGGGCTGTAGAACGATCTTCGAGCCACGTTTGTAAATACGTTTGACGGTAGCTTCTTCATTGACGTAGGCGATGACGATATCGCCATTAGCAAATTCTGTCGTATATCGCACAACAATATAATTTCCATCATAAATTCCATCTTCGATCATGCTGTCACCAACGATCTGAAGCGCAAAAATATTTTTATTCCTGGCCATATCTTTGGCTTGCATCGAAGTCAAAAATCCCATGTCCACGTTTTCAGAGAATCGCGGTGTTCCTGCGGCAACTTTGCCAAGAATGGGAATACCTGTAGGATCGTTATCCATTACGTAATTTACATTATTTTCCATATTCTAGTTCTCGCATTAATTTGGAAAATAAGAGTTCATTTTGTTTTTTAACATGAGATAGGCGCTCTAACAGACGATTGTCTTTATTTAATTTACAAAATTTTGATAGAAAAGCAAGCTGTTTTTCATCGTTCGGTAATTTATTGGACTTACGCTCAAATACCAAATAGTTAAAAACTTCCAATTCACGTAAAAAAGAGTAGTTTTGATGCAAGACTTGAACGTCATCGCCAGAGATCAAGGAGAGGTCCTGAAGCACACGAAGCGTTTGTAACGTATTCTCTCCTTGAAGGGAATGATGGCTTTTTCCAAATTTCATTTGATATGCCTGAATGGCATATTCAATATCGAGTAAACCGCCTCTGGAAAATTTTAAATCGTGTATGCTGTCGGAGACTGTCTTAATTTTTTCCTTTGTTTGTCTTAACCTCATATTAATAATAGAATGAATTTCATTTGTTGTAAAATCTTTTTCATATACAATTTTTCTGAAAAGTCGTGATACGTTTTCCTTTACCGTTGCTGCTCCGCATATAAATCGTGACTTAACCAGAGCCTGTCTCTCCCAAAACATGGCGCGGCTTTCAAAATAGCTCTCATAACGGGAAACGGTTACTACTAGCGGGGCCTGCTTACCTTCCGGCCTCAGCCTGGCGTCTATTTCGTAAAGCCTGCCGCGAGGCGTTATTTCCATGATCCGCCTTAAAAAATCTTTGGCTTTTGCGATAAGATCGTCCACGTCCGACGAATTTTCACTGACGAAAACGACATCCAGATCTGATTTATAACTCAGTTCACGTCCGCCCAGTTTTCCAAGCCCGATAAGCGCCACATGGTCGGATTCATCAAAACTTTCAAAAAAAATTTTATTTAATATAAAATCCGCAAGTCGGCTAATGTCTTCACATAATTGTCCATTGTGTTTTTTTTCGTTTGAATATCGCAGTGCGAGTTTTAGGAATTCCATCTTCTTAAAATCATGCATATTATTGTATCCGGAGAATTCCAGCGCGGGAAGGTATTCGCCGTCTTGTAACCAGTCTTGGTAATGTGTTATAAGATAATCCACATATAATGGCGATTCGCTCAATACGTTGATAATCGAATGCGAATACGAACTAAGATCCAAAGTAAGTTCTAGGAACTTGGGTTGATGTAAGAAGGTCCTATAGAGTATATCGGGGAACGGATATGCAGAAACGATGCGTTCAAAATTCATGATGGTATGGTCGGGCACCGGCGTCTGCTGAACACCCGCGAGAAGATTAGGCAATAACTGGAGAAAAAGATCTTGAGTTGTGACTGCATGAAGTTTTGGAAACTGGCCGAAATTTAATAAACGTATGATTCGATGTGCATGCCGGGGTGAATCAAAACCGTGTTGAGTCAGCCTGATTTGAAGAGCCTGATTTAATGTCTCAGATGCAAAAAACTGCGCCGTATCTCCCGGCAGAGAAACACTATCGGATATTTCAAAAACCGCATTATATATTTTACGAACAGATTCAAGATGAGAGTCGAGTTTCCGAATAAACTCCTCTGCATTATTATAATTCAACAAAAAGGCGATCTTTGTAAATTGTTTTCTCTCCCCGGACATAGAATGCGTCTGACGGTCATCCGCGATCTGCAGAATGTGTTCGATTTTACGGTAAAAAACGTAACTCTCCACAAGGAGTTTATTTTCCTCTTTCGAAATAATTCCATTATCAAATAATTTAGCTAAACCTGACAAAGTGTTCCCGGTTTGTATTTCTGAAATTCGTCCTCCGTTTATAAGTTGTAAGGCTTGCAAAATAAATTCAATATCGCGGATACCCCCGGCGCAAATTTTGATATTTAACTTATCCGTCGATTTTTGTTCCTCGATTCGCCATTTCATTTTTGCAATTTCTTTCAACGGCGAGGAAAAAAATGTTTTAGGATAAATGAATGGCGAAAGTTGAGCGAGAAATTTTTGGCCGAAATCGGTGGAGCCGGCAACGATGCGCGCCTTAATCAACATTTGTCTTTCCCAGAGCTGGCCGCGTGATTCATAATAGTGAATAAAAGAGGATGAACATCTCGCGAGTGGCCCGGAATCGCCGTCCGGCCGCAAGCGGGCGTCCACACGGTATAATTGTCCTTCTCGTGTGGTGTTGACCATGGAGGAAATGAAGGCAGCGCATAATTGATTATAAAATTCGTGGCAAGAAATTTCACGTTCATCGTAATGGATCAGACCTTCTTCGCTGTAAACAAACATGAGGTCGATATCCGAACTGTAGTTCAATTCACCGCCCCCTAGTTTTCCCAATGCGATCACTGCAAAATCGGAAGTGGGGGACGAATATTTTTCGGTCAACGAATCAGAAAATAATTCTAAAACAGCCTTTATTAGTTCATCCGCGAGCGTTGAAATCGCTCGCATAGTCGCTTCCAAGGGGTCATCTAAAATATAGTCGCGGATTCCGATTTTCAGAAGCTCACGGCGTTTCAATATTCGCAATTGATCTAATTTTCTGGTGACGGAGTACGTGCCGTTATTCATAATTGTACGGATCGATTTGCGCAGAGGGTTTATATCTAATGGTTTACAATCGATATCAGGACGAATTAGAAAATAGGTATACTGAAAATCTCTGATGATGAGGTCGCTCAGAAAACGGCTGGAAGTAAAAATTTTGACGAGCCTAGCGATGATGGGGGGGAAATCGCAAAGCATTTTGTAGAATGAAACTTTGTTGATAACGGATGCAGTCAGATGTTCAAATGAATTAAAAATTTCATCGGGTACAGGATTGTGTTTCAGTTCATACTGCAGACGCGGCAAAAATACGGTATCTGCTTCCGGTATGTTTTCTGTTATTTTGGCAAGGTTCACATGGGCTTTTTTCCTATCCTCAAATAAACTTAAAAAATCATTTTCGGAAAATTGATACATTTGAATTGAATGTTTTTGGAATATTGTCTACTTTGGAAAGGTAAAAATTAAATTGTTTTCATGCTAATTAAAAATCAATGACGGAAGCCGGAGAAAGCCATCATGACGGATAAGAAAGTAGACGAACTTCGAAAACTCAAGCAGGAAGCCTTGTTAGGAGGCGGCAAATCCAGAATTGAGGCGCAGCATAAGAAGGGAAAACTCACGGCGCGGGAGCGCATCGACTTGTTGCTAGATGAGGGGAGTTTTGAGGAACTTGATATGTTGGCGAGACACCGATCATCTGCTTTTGGCCTGGACAAAGATCGGCCTTTAGGCGACGGCGTTGTGACCGGCTATGGGACTATTGACGGAAGACTCGTGTATCTATTCAGCCAGGATTTTACGGTATTCGGCGGAAGCCTTTCCGAAGTGCATGCTGAGAAAATAATCAAGGTAATGAAAATGGCGATGAAAAACGGTGCGCCCGTAATCGGGCTTAACGATTCCGGCGGCGCGCGGATTCAGGAAGGCGTCGTGAGTCTTGGGGGCTATGCTGATATCTTCTTGTTAAACACTTTGGCGTCCGGCGTGATACCCCAGATCTCCGCTGTGATGGGGCCGTGCGCCGGCGGTGCGGTTTATTCCCCGGCAATTACTGATTTTGTCTTAATGGTGAAAAACACCAGTTACATGTTTGTTACCGGACCGAATGTAGTTAAAACCGTAACGCATGAGGAAATCTCATCGGAGGAACTTGGCGGCGCAGTGACGCATGCGACTAAGAGCGGTGTGGCGCATTTTGCAACAGAAAACGAATTAGACTGTCTTATGAAGATAAGAAAACTGTATAGTTTTCTTCCGTCGAATAATATGGAAGATCCGCCGCATAACCAAACCGCCGATCCGGCTGATCGTTGCGAAGAAGCGCTTAAAACCATTATTCCCGATAGTCCAAATAAGCCGTATGACATCAAAGATGTAATCAAACTCATCGTTGACTCAGAAGATTTTTTCGAAGTGCATGAAGGCTACGCACAAAATATAGTCGTGGGTTTTGCCAGATTGGGCGGAAAGCCGGTCGGAATTGTAGCCAATCAACCGGCGGTATTGGCGGGCGTGCTTGACATTGATTCCGCTCTGAAAGGCGCGCGGTTTGTACGATTTTGCGATGCATTCAATATTCCATTGATCGTATTTGAGGATGTACCCGGTTTCTTACCTGGCAGTGATCAGGAATGGCGCGGTATTATCAAACATGGCGCAAAACTCCTCTATGCATTCTGCGAAGCGACCGTTCCGAAAATAACCGTGATCACACGCAAAGCTTATGGGGGCGCCTATGATGTGATGAACTCAAAACACGTCCGTGGAGATATTAATTATGCCTGGCCATCGGCAGAAATTGCGGTCATGGGTGCAAAAGGCGCGGTAGAAATCATTTTTAAGAAAGAGATCGAAAATTCCGCCGATCCTGTTACAACCGAAAATAAGCTCATCGACGACTATAAGGGCAAGTTTGCCAATCCATACAGTGCGGCTGAAAGGGGTTATGTGGACGATATTATTGAACCGCAATTTACACGGCCGAAACTTATCAAAGCGTTAATGATGCTGGAGAATAAAGTAGACACCAATCCCAAGAAGAAACACGGGAATATTCCGCTCTGAGACCCGGCATCAAAGCGCTGTAATCCACGTAGCTGAAGTGTAAAATCTAAAATACACATTGCTTTATAGTCAAAAAAAACTTGTAACTTCTATGTTATTCAAGTATATTATTTACACTATTTTTGTGTTCTGTTCCCGGTCCAGCACATTAAAAAATTCTTCCAAATAGAATTTCTATACTGATGCTCCAGCATGGTTATTTTGATCAAAGGTTCGGATTAATAATTTTAGCTTCGGCTTCGCCGAGACGCGCCCAGATTCTTTCTCAGATCGGATTCAATTATAAGGTTGTTCCAAGTTCGATCGAAGAAATTTTTACAAATCACGACCCGGTTGAAGTTGCCAAAGAACTGGCCATGAATAAAGCCAAAGAAGTGGCAGAAAGCTATCCGGAGAGTATTGTAATAGGCGCCGATACGATTGTTTTTTTGAATAATCAAATTTTGGGGAAGCCGGCGTCAGAGGCTGAAGCCATTGCCATGCTGCGATCTTTGAGCGGTAATACCCACGTCGTATACACGGCATTTGCCATCATTCAAAAAAGTATGAATAAACAAATCGTAGATTTGGAGACCACGGAAGTCACTTTTAGAAATCTTTCAGATGAGGAGATACGCTTGTATGTACGATCCGGATCCCCGATGGACAAGGCGGGAGCGTACGGAATTCAGGATCAGAGCGCTGTATTTGTGGAGAAGATCACAGGCGATTTTTATAACGTAGTGGGACTGCCCATCTCGAAAATATATGATTATCTACAGAGCCGGTTTTAGGAAGGCATTAGAAGAACAATGAATGAATCCTATTTTAAAGATTTTGCCAATCGGCTCAAGGAAAGACGCGAAGATCTTGACATCACTTACAAGAAAATAGTCAGTGAAACTAATTTAAAAAAAGAGTGGATAACATGTATTGAGTCCGGTAATTTTGATTTTGCAACGGAAGTGTATATCAAAGGAATTTTACGGCAGTATGCAGCGCAGATTCAAATTGATCCGGATGAAGCTCTAAAAGAGTATGAGCGTATTAAGGAAAAGATCAACTTTATTGCTGAAGAGAGGTATGTCGAAGTAAAATCATTTGATGCCAATCTGCATTTTTCGCCAAGGGAGATCATTGATTTTGTTATTAATTCCAAAAAAGACGCCGTTTCGGGTGAAGTTCATGGATTAGAAGCCGAAGTAAAGAAAAAACTACTGCGGGAGCGAAAAATTAATTTTGCCGTTATGAGCTCGGGCTTATTGTTGGCAGTTATTTGTCTGTTTTATGTATTCGTCGATTCATCGGTTGACCAAAGCGTTCTGCCCGACAAGAAGACGGCGGTAATAACCTCAACGGAGATGAAGGCACCTGTCAGGAAGGCCAGATGGGAACTGGCAGAGCCGGTATTATCAGATCAGCAAAAAGCTTTAAAAGGCGCTTCTGAAAAAAGAATGGAAATGGACAGCACGAACAAAATAAACAATCTAAAAAATGCTTCACTCAAAAAAGATGATATACTCGAACCGATATCCGTTCAAGAAGCCGCACTTTATCTTGAACACAGAATTTCTAATTAACGTGTTGGAGAAACCTCAATGATGCAATATCTCAAAAATCTAAGACTACGCGCCAAACTGATGATTGGTTTTGCCGTATTCGCCGCTTTTTTTATGACGATCGTCACCGTGATTTTTACCGTTCGATTATATCAGACGGCGGTAGATGATCAAAATGAATTGCTGAAAACGTATTCGGATATTACGGCAAAAAACATCAGCGCAGGATTGGACTTTGGAGATAAAGCTTCGGTGCTTAGTTCTTACGAGTCCATCAAAGGATCGGTGGAGTTTGTCGTGTCTTACGACGCATCCGGGATGGTCTTTGCAACGTTTGTAAAACAAGGGCGTGATGAGAATAAGATTCTTGAGATGCTGACCAGTAACATATCGCAATGGAAAAATTCAAAAAGCAAAGAGTGGCGTTTTAACGAATCTCAGATGAATTGTGTAATTCGCCCGATCGTCAACAGCGTGGATAATGAGATCGGTGTTCTCGCTATGGGCGCCTCTACAGAACCGATTTCAACCAAATTAAACCAAGACATTGCATTCAGTGTGATTTTATTGCTGGTGACTATCGGCGTTGGCATATTCGCAGCTTACGTATTTAGTAACGTTCTTGTAAAACCGATCACGCGAATAGTAGATCGTATGCGCGACATTGCTGAAGGGGAAGGTGATTTAACAAAAAGAATCGACGTGGATTCTGCGGATGAGATCGGTGAGCTTGGTAACATATTTAATACTTTTGTTGGAAAACTTCATGAATTAATAGGCCAGGTTGCCAAAGCATCTGCTCAGATATCACAGTCCGTCGAGTATATCAGTAATTCTTCGTCGGGTGTTGCCAACGGCGCAGAGCAGCAATCCAATCAGACGACGCTTGTCGCTGTCGCCGCAGAAGAGATGTCGGCGACCATCGTTCAAACATCAAGCAACACATCCGATGCCGTTCGTTTGTCCAAAGATGCGCACGATGCCGTCAGACGAGGCCGCTATGTTGTAGACGATACAGTAAAGGGCCTGCACAATATTTCCGCCGTGGTCAGCGAATCCGCACAAACGTTGCTGGAATTAGGCAGGACGGTGTCACAAATAGGAACGGTTGTTGAGGTAATCAACGACATTGCCGATCAGATTAATTTGCTCTCGCTAAATGCCTCCATCGAAGCGGCAACAGCGGGCGAATACGGAAAAGGATTTGCCGTAGTGGCAAGCGAAGTCAAGAACCTGGCGGAAGGTACCACTCAATCAACGCAGGAAATATCTCACATGATTGAAAAAATTCAAATTGCCATGACGAATGCAATTCGCGCGATGGAGCGCGGCACTAAAGAAGTTGAAAAAGGAAGGGAACTTGGCACTAAGACTGCTGAAGCGCTTAATGATATTCTGCAGGCAAATAACCAGGTAATGGAAATGATTACGAATATATCGGTTTCGGCGCAGCAGCAAAGTCATACGGCCGAAGAAATTTCCAAGAACATCGAAAATATCGCAAACATCACAAAAAATACGGCCCAAGGAGTACGACAAATTGACGGATCAACCGATACTTTGGTCAATCATACGGAAGTTTTAAAATCTGTTGTCGGAAGATTCAAATTATCAGATAATTAATTGATAATAAGTGGGGTAATATGAGTATTTATGAGCAGTTGCTTATGATAAAAGACCGGAAGGGTTCCGGTTACTTTGTTTTGATTGATCCGGACAAAAAATCCGAGGAGGACACTCTTAAAACTGTTGAAGCATGCGTCGCAGGTGGTGTTGATGCTATTTTAGTCGGAAGCAGTCTTCTTTTATCACAACGATTTAATTCGACCATTAAACAAATTAAAACAGAATTTAATGTACCGGTCATTTTATTTCCAGGGAGCACCATTCAGCTTTCTGAATTTGCAGATGCGGTTCTCTTTTTATCACTTATAAGCGGGAGAAATCCGGAATTTCTGATCGGTACACAGGTTCTTGGCGCTCCGATTATTCGTAAAATGGCGTTAGAAGCAATTTCTACCGGCTATATGCTCATTGAGTCCGGTAAGACGACGGCTGCAGAGTTTATGAGTAATTCAAAACCGATACCGCGTGACAAAAACGATATTGCGGTGGCGCATGCAATGGCGGGCGAATATCTCGGGATGAAAATGATTTATTTAGAAGCCGGAAGCGGAGCAACTCATTCCGTTCCGGAGGAGATGATCGAAGCGGTTAGCGGGTACATTACTATCCCGGTCATCGTCGGAGGTGGAATTAGTTCACCGGAAGTTGCTCGTAGGAAAGTTGAAGCGGGAGCTGCGTTTGTTGTGACGGGCAATGTATTAGAGCCTTCGGAAAACATAGGTCTGATCAAAGAATTTTCTGATGCTGTACATTGGAAGAACCCCACGATAGAAACACCTTTTCTCAGAAAGGTCAAATGACGCGCGCGCTCATCGTTTTTGCAAAAAAACCGGAAGTGGAAAAGGTGAAAACTCGGTTAGTGCCGCCGTTAACCTTTGACGAGGCGAAAGAGTTGTATATATGTTTTTTGAAGGACGCCTTAGTGCAATATTGCAAGCTCGCGTCAGATATGAAGTTCAAAATATTTCTGATGATCACACCGGATAACGCCGTCGGTTATTTCACGGAATTCATGAAAACAATTCCAGAGATAAATGATTTGAAATCAAACATAAACATCTTTGCGCAAAAAGGAGCTAATCTGGGTGAAAAAATAGTAAATGCTTTTGATACCGTGTTTTCTGAAAAATATACGCAGTCGATTGTCATAGGAACGGATCACCCAACATTACCTGCTGAATATATTGCCAGAGCCTTTGATGAAATGGACCAGAGTAAAACCGATTGTGTCATAGGCCCAACTGAAGACGGGGGGTATTATTTGCTTGGTCTAAAAACGATTCAAAAAGACTACTTTACCGGAGTTGCATGGAGTACAGAAAATACGTTTACTCAAACTTTAGAAAATTTGGTAAATAAAAAGAAAGCGGTACAGCTTTTACCGATGTGGTATGATGTAGATGATTACACCGCTTTAAATAAGATGCGGGATGAACTGGCGCAGGAAAAAAGTATACACATTCCCTTGTATTCAAAACAATTCTTAAGTCAAATGAAAACGGTTGAGGTATAGGCATCATGGCTGAAAATAATACACAGTTGCGACTCTTGCATTTCAGATCGGATAATAAAGATTACGCGATGGACTTGAGCTGCGTAAAAGAAATAATACGTATGGCGGCCTTAGATCGGGTTTCAGAGTTACCGGAATTTGTTATAGGTATTATTAATTTGCGCGGAGAAACCTTACCGGTAGTTGATTTTTTGTCGAGATCTGGCGCGGGAACCACAGCGATACAGCTTAAGACGCGCGTGGTTATTATGAAAATCAAGTCTGTAACTCTGGGTTTGATGGTGGATGAAGTTAAAGAAACTTTTGAAGTTGAAGAAAAAAATATTTCAAAAAACATTCAACCGGATGTTGTTATTGATCCTAAATATATTTTAGGCACTTTCTTGTTTAACGAGCACATGACCATTTTGGTGGATGTGCAGAAATTATTTACCGTAAATGAATTCAAAAAACTTGAACAGGGCGTAATTAATGCATAGAGCTGATGCAGAAACTACTGCGGCAAAGCGCTCGCCAATAAGGTACTCCGCTCGTGAGACAGAGTTTTCAGAGGAGTATTTTATAAAGTTCCGTGATTTGATTCGAACGAAAAGCGGTATTTTTTTTGCTGATCGCAAAAGATCTGATTTGAAAGCAGGGGTTTTGAAGGCTTTTCACTATTCGGGCATGAAAAATCTGAGTGAGTATTTTGACCTTTTATCCGTTGAAAAATCGAATTCACCTGCTTTCAAAATGCTGGTTTCATTTCTGACTATCGGAGAGACTTATTTTTTTCGGCATTTTGACGTGATTGAAAGAGAGGTTCTGCCAAATCTTATCAAGTCGCATCAACACGACAAGACATTGCGTATATGGAGCGCAGGCTGCTCTACCGGGGAGGAACCGTTCACCGCGGCGATGGTTCTGAATCATCTGCTGCCTGATATTAGGGAATGGAACATCAGTATTATCGGAACCGATATTAATATTAATTCACTGCAGTATGCTAAAGACGCCGTGTATAGGCCGTGGTCATTGCGCTCCATCAGTGATTTCTATAAAAATAATTTTTTTACAAAAAAAGACGGTTTGTATTATCTGGATGATCGGGTAAGGTCGCTTGTTAATTTTGATTATTTGAATTTAGTAGACGACGCATATCCTTTATCTGAAAATTTCACGAAGGACCTAGATCTTATTTTTTGTAGAAATGTTACGATCTATTTTGAGATGGAAACGACAATTAAAGCCGTTCATAAATTTTACGAATGTTTGAAGGAGAAAGGATATCTTGCCGTAGGACATGCGGAACCCAGCAGTTTAATTTATGATAACTACGTGTCCGAGATTTATCCTGATGCTGTTATTTATAGGCGTGATACGGCTCTGAAAAAAGAACAACAATATAAAACCGGTATACGAATTCGACGTGATATATTCAAAGACTATAGCGACCAGCAAACGATTGCCTCATCTGCGAAACCGGCTGTTCCTGATTTATCTGGATTGCAGAAGCAGATCGAAAAACTTGAGATTCACAGATCGTCTCCAAAAAAGGAACAACCCGTTTCACATAGAAGTGAAGTTCGTGAAAAACTGACTCAGCGCAGTGAACAAATAGAAATCAATAGAGTACAGGCCACGCCTGAAAAAACGGCCGCTCAATCTGAAGTTGAACGGCGCGCTCAGCTTAACGAATCGGATCTTTTCTCTAAGGGAGTAGAACTTTTTCAACAAAATGATTTTAACGCCGCAGAAAAATCGTTTATAGAGCTGGTGGAGCGATATCCTAAAAATGCACGCGCTTTATATATGGTGGCTCATATTAAGGCTAACAAAGATCTTGTAGAAGATGCAAAACTATTTTGCCAGAAAGCAATTGAAAACGATTCTCTGCTTATCGAAGCATACTATCTTTTAGGCCTGATATATAAAGAAGAGAATGCGTTTGACCAATCCATCCGACTTTTAAAAAAGACGATCTATATTGATCCAAATTTTGCCATCGGTTATTATGATTTGGCTGTTAATTATTTTAAACTAGGCGACAATGTCCAAGGTCACAAGTATCTAAAACAGACAGATAGAATATTAAAAACCTGTAATGACGATGATCGCATCGGGCTTCTGGATGATCTGACTGCGCGCGAACTTGGCATGATGGTCAAAATGTGGGATAACTAACGAATAGGGAATATATATGAGCCATAACCAAAACATGCATACGGACGAAGTATTTGATGAAGTGCATAAACTGATTTCCAGTTTATTGACCAGAGAAATCACCCCTGAACAACAGGAAAAGGTTTTACTCGAAAGGGCCGTAAAGTTAAAAAAGGTTGACAAAGTAGAAGATACCGGTGAAAAAATGGATGTGGTCATTTTTCAACTGGGCAATGACTTGTTTGCGATCGAGGCGCAATATATTCACGAAATACGGCAGATCGGCGAAATTACTCCGGTTCCTTGCACGCCTGATTTTGTTCTCGGAATAACCAGTGTAAGGGGTTCGATCTACTCTGCGCTCGATATTCGAAAGTCGTTCAGCGCAGACGAGAAAGTTGTATCACCGGAAAGTATGTTCATTCTAACGATTTGGAATAAGATTGAGGTGTGTTTGCTTGTTGATTCTGTGCTGGAAAAAAGAGGCATCCCCAAACGAGACATTAAACCCATCGTGACAGGCTCCAAGAATGCAAATCTAAACTATGTTATTGGTTTCGTTTTATTAAACGAAAAAATGGTCACGCTGATAGATTGGAACGGGTTTATCGCGCATGCAAATATTGTTGTTAATGAAGAAGTATAAATATTCAACTAATAGCTGATGGAGTTTAGATATGTTTGATCAACAGATTCTTTGGTTTTTTCTAGGTTTAACGGGCGCAACGTTAATCTCAATTGCGTTTTCATTTAGATTGTCAAAGCGACGATTCTATAAAAATATTACTATTGCTATCGTTGTGATTGCAGCCGGGGATGCTTTTTTTGGTTTCTTGCTTGGCAAGTTCAGCAGCAATATGATGGTTTGGGCTGTCATTTTTGTTGCAGGATTTGTTTATTCCTTTATCGGAGTTTATATCATTGCAAAGAACTTAGTCTTGCCGCTTGATAAGATGGTGCACTACTACAAAAAAAGCGTTTCAGAAGGAGACTATTCACACAAACTCGAAATTGATCCCAAAAACCCCCTCTTTGATGTATTTGAGATAGTAAATAATCTGGTAAAATATATTGAGACATTAAAAGATAAGATTCAAGATACTGTTTCAAAATTGTCAACGCTCGTAACGGAACTTACAGCAACCATGGATCAGCAAGTGCACGGGATGAATGAACAATCCACTGCGCTCAATCAGACAACAACAACGACTCAAGAACTTGCCGCTACATCCCACCAGACTACCGAGAAAGCTCAATTTGTTGTAGAGGCAACAGAGAAGAGCATGGAAGTAACCGGCAAGGGCAAGAATGCGGTAGACGGAACGATTGATGAAATGAACGAAATCCGCCGTAAGGTTGAGCGTATTGCAGAACAAATTCTGGATTTGAGTGAAAAAACACAGCAGATCGGTATCATTACCACCACGGTTAATGATATTGCGGAACAAACAAATATGCTTGCGCTGAATGCCGCTATCGAAGCAAGCAAAGCGGGCGAGTTCGGCAAAGGTTTTGGAGTCGTTGCATTTGAAGTTCGCAAATTGGCGGAAAAAAGCAAAGAAGCCTCGCTGCGAATTCGTGATCTCATTACGCAAATTCAAAATGCAACCAATTCCACCGTAATGGCCACTGAAGAAGGCTCTAAACGCGTCGATATCGGCGTGGAGAAAATCCGTGAAGCCGGCCGGCTCATGGATGAAAGTATGCAAAGTCTTGAGGAAAATGTAGGTTATGCGCAGCAGATCCTCGTTGGAAGTAAACAGCAAACCATCGGTATTGAACAAATTACCTTGGCTATGGCTAATATCAATGAAGTGGTGAAACAGGTTGCAACCGGCACGCATCAAACGCAAAATGCCGTTGATTCAGTACTTACTTTAACGAAAGATCTTGACGAAATTGTTGAAACACAGTTGAATGGGAACGGAAACGGGAATAAACGGTCTTAAGTTTTAACGCCACATTACAAAAATTATATGGAACTTTCGAAAGACGAATTAAAAGAAATGATGTCCATTTTTAAGGTGGAAAGCGAAGAACACCTTAAGAATCTGAACAAAGGACTTCTCAAATTGGAGGAGTCCCCCACATCAAAAGAACTGTTGGATGAACTTTTCAGAACGGCGCACAGCATTAAAGGCTCTGCCCGTATGATGGGATTCAGCAAGATAGAAGCAGTTTCTCACAAGATTGAAGATATTTTCGGCTTGCTCCGAAAAGGAAAAACATCGTTAACTCCCGAGGATTTTGATCTGGTTTATGAAGGCGTCGATCTGATTTCACAAATCATAGAAAAGATTTCTTCCGAGGGAACCGACGACGCCATAGATGTCAATACCCTAACCAAACGTCTCGAAAAATTGGTGCAGGCCAAGAATGCTGATTCTGAACAAGGAAAATCGAAAAAGTCAAAGTCAGTCCCGACCACAACGAAAGTTGATAAAGAGGAAGAGCCGATTACCGATATTGAGCTGACCGAAGATGAAATGGTGCCGAGATCAGAACAATTTCAATCGGCACTCGATCCTAATGCGACAGAGATCTTTGTAGAGAAATCGGATGGAACCGGAAAAAATTTAAGCAGCGATGATGCATTCATCCGGGTTCCCACCCGCAGGCTGGATGATCTGATGAATCAGGTCAGCGAACTCATTACTACGCGGATCAAGTCTCAACAGCGCTTATCGGATATTCGTAAAATATTAGATTTCTGCGAAGAGTGGGGGCAACAGTATGAGAGAGTCAAGCAGATTGTTGACAAGACGGGAAACCGGTTATCAACTGAACATGAAATAGGACCCGGAAATGGTAAAATGGCAAGGATTAGCAAGGAGCTTATCAGCCATACGGATTTGCGTTACTTGATCAATTCATTTAATAATTCATTTGATAAAATTGCAAAATTGATAGAATTCATAAATGATTTGCATGATAAGCACAGCGAAGAAAATCTAAGAACAGCCGTTATTACCGGCGATATTCAGGATAATCTGAGGATCATCCGTCTGCTTCCGATTTCCACTATTTTTGATCTATATCCCCGCATGATTCGTGATATTGCAAAACTTCAGAGCAAAAAAATAAAATTCGAAGTGTTTGGCGCAGAAACACGCGTTGATAAAAAAATATTGGAGGAATTAAAAGATCCGCTTATTCATTTGCTTCGAAATGCAATTGACCACGGCGTAGAGTCGCCTGCAGAGCGTGAATTGTCTGGAAAACCTCCGGAAGGGCAAATCTCCATTCGAGCCAGCTATGCCGGCAATATGGTTCAGATCGAGATTTCTGATGACGGCAAGGGAATTGATACTGAAAGGATTCTGCAAATTGCCATTAAGAAAGGATATATAAAACAAGATCAGGCGTCCGAAGTTACAAAGAGCGATCTGATCAGCCTGATTTTTCATTCCGGATTCTCAACCGCAAAAATTATTACGGATTTATCAGGCCGCGGTGTTGGTCTAGATGTTGTAAAATCCAATATTGAGAAGATCAAAGGTACGATAGAAACGGAGTCGGAAAAGGGCAAGGGATCAAAATTTATTATTAAAATACCCTTAACGCTTTCTACGACGCACGCCCTCATCGTGGATATCGGAGGCGATCAATATTCGCTGCCGATCGATTATATTGAACGAACGGTAAGACTGACCGAAGAAGAGTTGTGGACTGGAGGTGCCAATCCGTTTGTGATGGTTGACGGTTACCCTGTGCCTTTATTTAAGCT
>JAEUSJ010000003.1:56363-62207 GCA_016788215.1 bacterium
ACCGAAGAAGAGTTGTGGACTGGAGGTGCCAATCCGTTTGTGATGGTTGACGGTTACCCTGTGCCTTTATTTAAGCTTGAAGACGTATTGAGCAATCCAAGGCAGCGGTTAAAAAGCCGCGGTTTGTTAAAGACGGGCGCAGTTCAGAAAATAGGTCAGCATATCAATACCATCGAGACCAATAAGTTTCCTGCCGTTATTTTCAATGCCTCCGGGCGTCGTGCGGCTTTTCTCGTGGACAAACTGCTGGATGAGCAGGAAGTGGTAGTGAAGAGCCTTGGCAATCAATTGAAGCGCGTAAGAAACGTAGCAGGTTCCACTATACTAGGCGACGGCAGAATCTCGATCATTTTAGATCCGAATGATCTAGTCAAATCTGTCCAAGGTTCCGGCGGAAAATTTGTTTTCAAGGAACGACGCAGAAAAGATCTGGCCAAAAAGAAAATACTCGTTGTAGATGATTCCATCACTACGCGAACGCTCGAAAAAAACATTTTAGAATCTGCAGGTTACAATGTGGTCATTGCAACCAATGGCCAGGAGGGCTACCAGAAATTGCATGAAGCCGTGTATGATGTTGTGGTAAGCGACGTCGAAATGCCTTTGATGAATGGTTTTGAGTTTGCCGAAAAAGTAAGAAAAGAATCTAAATTTCCTGATATTCCTTTTATTCTCTGTACATCCTTGGAATCGGATAAAGACAAGCGCAAGGGAATCGAAGTTGGGGCAAATGCTTATATTATAAAGGGAAGCTTTGATCAATCCAATCTACTTGAGACAATCGAGAAATTACTTTAACTAAATATGATAAAAATACTAATAGCTGAAGATTCACCTACCGTGACGATGATTCTTCAGAAAATATTTGCCGCTGATGATGAATGCCAGGTGATAGGTACGGCTAAGAACGGCAAAGAAGCTGTTGACAAGGTGAAGTTACTTCGTCCGGATATCGTTACGATGGATATTCGTATGCCGGTTATGGACGGATTCGAAGCAACGAAACAAATCATGACATTTCACCCCACACCAATTCTCGTGATTAGTGCTTCGGTCGGTAAGGACGACCTGAATATTGCATTTAATGCGATACGAGCCGGCGCTTTAGATATTGTTGAAAAGCCCAAAGGCAACCTTGCCATGGATTATGAATACATCGGCAGAGACCTCATTAAGAAAGTAAAAATTCTATCCGGTGTTAAAGTATTTCACCACGTGTCGGGAAAAGCAATTAGAGCGCGAGCAGACTCTAAACTGGCATCGAGCGGTGATTTGCCGGTAACGCCCGCATCAAATAAATTTGGAATAAAGACGCCTTCTACGAGAGAATTGCTGGCTGCCGATAAGCGTTTGTATCCTAAAGCAAAAACCAGTTCAAAGCCTCCGGAGCTTGTGGCCATTGCTTCTTCCACAGGCGGCCCTTCAGCCCTGCTGAAGATCTTAAAAAATTTGCCTGATACTTTTCAGATCCCAATTGTTATTGTACAGCATATCTGTGAAGGATTTGGCCAGGGTTTTGTTGACTGGCTTAACAAAGAGTGTAACCTGAATGTTAAAACTGCTGAACGCGGCGAAGTCCTAACCCAAGGAAACATTTACGTTGCTCCTGACGGGTTCCATCTATTGATTGATCCAGGGAAAGTGGTGCGTCTGAGTAAATCAATGCCTATCAATGGCTTACGGCCATGTGCGACATTAATGATGGAAACGGCCGCGAAAGTTTACGGGGGAGCGACCATTGGCGTTATTTTGACCGGCATGGGGCGTGATGGTGCCGATGGTATGAAAGCTATCAAAGATGCCGGCGGTCTCACTATTGCGCAAAGCCCGGAAACCTGTGTTGTTTTTGGCATGCCAAAGGAAGCAATCGAATTAGGAGTTGTTGACAAGATTCTCCCGATTGAGCGCATAGCAAACGATCTGGAATACGTAACCAAGATGAATGAAATTGAAAACGCTAACTAACCGGACAAGTATTGTGGCAAAAGAAAAGATATTAGTGGTCGATGACAGCGCAACACAACTCATAATGTATAAGATGGCGCTAACCAAAGCCGGTTATCTTGTCATCAGCGCAAAGAACGGAGTCGAGGGCGTTCATCTGGTCGAAACTGAAAATCCCGACTTGATCGTGAGCGATATTATCATGCCGGAACTCAATGGGTACCAATTCTGCCGCCTTGTCAAAGATGACCCTTCGCGCGGCCACATTCCTATCATCTTGTTAACCAGTCTTGGGCAGCAGCAAGACCGTTTTTGGGGTATTGAAGCAGGAGCTAACAGCTTCGTTACAAAGTCCACGGATACTGCAGAGTTGCTTGCCGAGGTTGACAGGCTTATCAAGAGCTTTGTCAAGCCGCAGACGATTGATTATTCAGAACGAGAAGAGGATAAATACGCTGTCAGCTCTCCTGAAGGTGCGGAAGAAAGCGTTAAGACCAAGATTAATAGGATTCTTGAACGCCTGTTGTATGAATCTACCGTTTCAAATCGGATGCGGGAATTGTCCCGCTACGCATATAATCGATCCGAGATGATGAAAAAGGCTTTTGAATTATTTCATCAGATAGTAGAGTATCACGTGTCCATTATTACTCTTTTTGTCAAAGAGGATGTGCATTTTACGATCGATATTCAAAAACCTGTCACGGACGGATTTGTAGAAAAATGCATGGAGATGGCGCTGGAACAGGATTTTAATCCTGAAAAAATTCGCCTGGGTATGGCCAAAAATGTACGTAAGGAAGTTCTGCAGGAAGAGTTGGTGAAAGAAGATGGCACAGCCGATATACAATCGATTTTGATCATACCGCTGCAGGATGATAAGGAAGCCGTTGGATCTATTGCTGTATTTACATCGGACACCTTTGCATATAATAAAGACATTCACAAACTTGTTCAGCTCATCGCGCGGGAACTCCTGCTCACAATAAAATATATCAGAAAATTGGAAGAGATCGAGAGGATGAAAACTAATTTTACTTCAACGATCGTGAATGATCTTCGCGGACCGATCATTGCCAACCAAAGTTTTGTGGAGGCACTTTATCATGAATACGTTGATCCGGTCACAGAAGATCAGAAAGAAATTCTTGGAAATATTCTTGGAAATAACAAAAAACTACTCAGTTTTATTAATGATATCCTTGATATTTCAAGGATCGAATCAGGTACCCTGGAAGTCTTTGTCGAGAATAATACCGTCAAAACAGTATTGGATGAAGCTGTCAAAAACATGTCAATTCTGGCCGAGCAAAAAGAAATTATGCTGAGTAATGAAATTGAAGATGAGACCCTCAAGGCGGTGTTTGATTCAGAAAAAATCATTCAGGTCATGAATAATCTTATTTCCAATGGAATCAAATTTACTTCAAATGGAGGAAGTGTTTTGATCGGAGTTGAGCCTGACCTTAACGGCCTGCTTCGGTTTTATGTACGAGATACGGGCATTGGTATTCCGGAAGATGAATTACCGTTTATTTTTGAGAAATATAAACGGGGCAGCGGCGTTTTTTCAAGTGACGAGCATGCCGCTGGCGGCGGAGTTGGGCTGGGACTGGCTATTTGTAAATCCATTGTTGAAGCGCACAAAGGCAAAATTTGGGTAGAAAGTAAAGTTGGAGAGGGATCAGTGGTGTATTTTACCGTTCAGGCGGAGAAATAGATGGATTTTTTTCAAAACGAAATAGAAGAAGAAATCAAATTATCCGATGATGAACGATCAAGAATTCTATCGTTTCTTGCAAAGCTAGTACAGGAAAATTCAAATCAGGGTATAAGCATTGTTGCGTTAAAAAACGCAAAGATCACGAAGCCGGTGCTTGTGCAGCTTGCCAAAGAGGGTGTATCAAATGCCGTCGCAGTCTTATCTGAACTCAACCTGAGAGGAATTCTTGAAGAGGCGAAAAATCCGGATACAAAAGAAGAAATTGCTACCGAAATGCTGGCGCGGCTTGTGATTTGCAATGTTCCGGTCATACGACGGCGCGCTATTCATCTTCTGCTTAAGATTAATTCCGAAAAACTAATTGAAGTGCTGAACGATAAAGGGCTAACGCCTAATACACGCAGCGATATTTTTTCCGACGTGATCTCGGATGAAGAGACGTCGTTACGAGTCATGCTTCGTCTTTTACGAAACACGGCAACGCCTCACGACGTAAAGGAACGAATTATCACCAAAATAGCCCGAATTCGTAAAAACATCGAAGAAAATTCTTCACAGATTATTGATTGGAACCATCGCATCGAAGATCTTGAAAAACGCAAACGCATAAAATTTCACACCATTGAGAAGTATCATCGAGAGGTGATGGAGTCATTGGATGAATTTAAAACGATACCAAATTTTGTCATGGATCTGAAATTTGATGTTGAGCTCGCCTTTGAGAACCTGAAAAATTCTGTAAAAGAGCAATAATGAAGCCGCCTTCTGAATCTATGGGTCCTTCATTTTCTGCTTTACCGTACGCCATTTATCTGATCTGCCTGGTTTTCATCATTACACTATCGATTGAACTTTCACCTTCACCAGAAGGGCACGGCACGCATCGGCAACTGGGATTTCCCCCTTGCGGCTTCTTGACTGTGACCGGGTATCCCTGTCCATCTTGTGGGCTTACTACGTCATTTTCCTATCTCGCACGAGGACACGGAATTAAATCATTGCAAACACAGCCTTTTGGGGCGGTCTTGTTTGTAACTATGATAGTAATTGGGATTATTGCTTTGGTTGGTTTGGTAAAGAAAATACCGGCTTCTGTTTTTATGGAATCGATACTGTTTGAGCGAATTCAAGCACTATTACTGGTTTTGTTTTTATTAAGCTGGATTTACAAAATTTGTATCATGGCCGTCTAAGTGTCGTTTTTGTTCAGGATTCCGATTTGAAGCCATGCAAGTAATCCCATGATGATAAGAAGAATATAGGCAACGGCCGAAGCATAGCCCATACGAAAATCTCTAAATGCCAATTCATAGACGTAATAGATCACGGTTGTGGTTGAATGGAGCGGTCCTCCCTTTGTCATTATATACATTTCAGTAAATATCTGAAAACCTTTGATCGTACCGATCACAATAGAAAACAGGATCATGGGACGAATGAGTGGAAGTGTGATATATCGAAATTTTTGCCACGAACCTGCTCCAGCTATGTCAGCGCTTTCATACAATTCGACGGATATATTTTTTATTGCGGCAAGAAATAAGATACAAAAATATCCCGTCCCGATAAATATGTCCATTCCCATGATGCCCGCTAATGCAGTTTTTTCACTTAATAAGATCCCTTCGGGTCCGGTTTGAATTCCGGTAAGACGCGCGAGGAAACTTATATAACCGTCCTGCGAGTATAATTGTACAAAGATCAATGACAAAACGGTTACGGAAATAATGGATGGCAAGAAAATGGCAGATCGAAAGAAGGATTGAAATCGGGAAGCCTGGTGAATAGCATTGGCAAAGAGAATAGCAAGAGCAGTGATAACCGGAATGGTTCCAATGCAGAATATGAGGGTATTTTTGAGCGCGAGCCGGAATGTATCGTCATTTAACATGGCGCTGTAATTCTCAATTCCTATCCATTGCGCCTTTTCGGGAGATAATAGCGAATAGTCAGTGAAGCTGAGATAGAATGAATAAACAATAGGGTATGCCCAAAAAACAGAAAATATAATAATCCACGGCAGAATAAAAGCAAACGGGTGTGAAGTAGTCCGTAATAGTTTCATTTTTATTAATTCTTAGCGGATATTTATATTGACTTTTCTTACTCGTTTGTATATATTTTGCCCGCAAAAAATATGCGTTCATTCAAATTCTTGACAGTGCTGGTGTAGCTCA
>JAEUSJ010000400.1:0-307 GCA_016788215.1 bacterium
GTGCCTTTTTGGTCGTGTGGCAAATTCACATACATCTCGAAAGTGCCAACGGTTCGCTGCAGATTGCCCGAATAATTAGACACGGTGATGGGATATTGAATATTCTTAATTCCAACTCTGCTTATAGGTAATTGCCTGGAATCGCTTTTGCTTTGGGTATCTTCAATCATAATACAACTTTCTTCAATGATTATTCATGCGTAGGATTCGGAAGATATTCCGTTTTGCCTTAATTTCTCAACAATACTTCCCAGTCGGATTTAATACCACAAAATTATTTCTCCGTGGTCTCAACTAGAGACTCAGA
>JAEUSJ010000400.1:317-1246 GCA_016788215.1 bacterium
TCCATACGCATTTCTTCTTCACCGATGAGGTCGGCTAAAATAAAATATTTCCATTTCATTTTCTTTATTTTGATTTCTAGTTGATCGACGATATCGGGATGAACCATGAACTGCAATCTGGAAATAAATTTATGGTCTTTTTTGTAGCGTCGAACCCATCGATCGATCTTGTTGTGCAATGTCGTACGATTCCCGACGCGGCCTGATCCGGCGCAGGCGGGACAGGGTTCGCTTAAAGAGAACAATATACTCGGGCGTATACGTTCGCGCGTCAATTCGATCAGGCCGTACTCATCCATCGGCAGAATACTGAATTTGGCCCGGTCCTTCCGCAGTTCGCGTTTGATCTCCTCAAAAAGCTTTTTCTTGTTTCGTTCGTCGCGTAAGTCAATAAAATCGATGACGATCAATCCGCCGATATCCCGCAAACGAAGCTGACGTACGGTTTCACGCGCAGCGATCATGTTAACGGCCATGGAGTTGTCTTCATAGGATCCGCGGCCCATAAATTTTCCACTATTTACATCGACTGAAACAAGCGCTTCCGTATGTTCGATAATGATATAGCCGCCATTCTTGGTCATCACCTTTTTCTCAATGCTTTGCTGTATATCCTGCTCGATATTGTAATGGTCGAAAATCGGTTTCCTGTCTCCGTAATACTCGATGCGGTCCTGCAACTGAGGAGTTGTGACTGAAATATAATTGCTGATGGAGCGGAACAGTTTTTTGTCGTCAACAAGCACGCGGGTCACGTCGTTTGAAAACAGATCGCGGATGATGCTCGACACCATCTCCATATCTTTATAGACCAATGAGGGCGCAGCCATGGACTTGGCCTTTTTATCAACGTCATACCAGGTGTCGAGAGAATTCTGAATGTCGTTACGCAGAATTTCTTCTTCTTTATTCTCCGAATTCGTACGTAT
>JAEUSJ010000401.1 GCA_016788215.1 bacterium
ACATAACTACCTAAATTTATTTTTAATATCGCCGTATATACGTTGTTCCTTCCTTCAACTGAAAATTCAGATTCCCTAAACATCAGCTCCAATTGCCGCTTCAGATTCTGGTGGCCAATATTCTCTTTGCCGGGGAGAATGCTTGTCTCCGAATCAATGGAATTCTCAACTTTGAATTCCAATTTACCTAGCTTGACAGAAAGATTAACGCTTACGCGCGGCTCTGCGGTCGATTGAGAAGCGCCGTGCTTAAAAGCATTCTCAACAAGTGGAATTAAAAGCAATGGCGGAATAGAATGATTCCTGTCCACCGTATGTTTAAAGATGATCTTTAATGTATTATCGTAGCGTAATCTCTCAAGAGCTATATAGTCTTCGATGATATTGATTTCTTTTTCAATATCGATTAATTCGGCCGTGGCTTCATAAATCATATAGCGAAGAATCTTTGATAGCCGCAAGATAGATTCGGATGCCAAAGTGGACTTGTCACGTGCCAAGGAGTATATGTTATTAAGCGTATTGAATAAGAAATGGGGATTGGTTTGAGCCTTAATGAAATTAAGTTCGGCTTGTTGTTTCTCAATGTGCAGTTGTTGCGTTAAGAGCCTTAATCGGTAGTAAGTAGACAAGTGCTTAGCGATTCCAAAAAATGCGATCGAGAAGGCATTATTTTGGAACTGATTGTAAACTCCGGCCATGACGGAAATGTATTCCAGATAGGGCGAATATAATCCGATCCATATTCCAAAATACCTCCAATAAAAAAGTCCCAATGAAATTAACAGAAACCAAAGAAACAATGTTAATAGTGACATGACAATTCCGGCAAGCGTAAACCTGACATAGGGAAGACAATACTCAAACAGAAAATAGTATAAGCCGAGGATATAAGCCGTAAGCCATAGTGAATTGATAGTTCTTAGGAAGAACGTATCAAGATGATTTGTTACATCAAACAGCAACATCAGCCCGAAATAGACGACCCCTACCCACACATAGAAGACAAAACGCTCCCGTCTTGCCGCACTACTTGAAATATTATTTACCATAAAATGAAAGATCCTCAGTCAGATCGGCCAGATAAGCAATCCTGCTTCATTATATCTTAAATTACTTCATCACGCCGACACAATCAAATTTATTAATAGGTCTAAACATGTTGTTCGTTGACCCAAAGCGGTAGTCTGTAGACGGTGAAGCTATTTTGCGTATACAAATGATTATT
>JAEUSJ010000402.1 GCA_016788215.1 bacterium
AAAAACTGCTGTAGAGAATTATTTGAGAATCCGGATCAAAACAGAAAAGTGGTTTCGCTCGGTTTAGTTGACCCGAAAAATAACGCAAGGTACCTGTTCGAGGCGACTCCTGACATGCCTGAGCAGATGAAAAAATTAAAAGAGCTTTGTTCTGGAGATTCCATAGAAACTCCTAACGGTATTTTCTTAACTCATGCGCATATTGGACATTATACCGGATTAATGTATTTGGGGAAAGAGGCGATGAATGCGGCACGGGTAAATGTATTCGCAATGCCGGTTATGAAAAGATTTTTAGAGAAGAATGGCCCATGGAGCCAATTGGTCACAAATCAAAATATTTCAATTCAGGAACTGTCCGACAAAAACCCGATTATTTTGTCTTCTGATTTAAAGGTAATTCCCTTCAAAGTTCCTCATCGGGACGAATATTCAGAAACTGTCGGCTATACCATTATTGGGCCAAACAAGAAAGCTTTATTTATTCCCGATATCAACAAATGGGAGAAATGGGATAGAAATATAATAGCAGAAATCTCAGAGGTAGACTACGCATTTATAGATGCCACATTTTACGATGGAGATGAGTTAAATAATCGTTCTATTTCAGAAATACCGCATCCATTTATAATAGAAAGTATGGCGTTATTTGCGAATCTGCCATCAAAAGAAAAAAGTAAAATATATTTTATCCATTTAAATCACACAAATCCGGCGTTAAATCCGGGAAGTTCACAAACAAAACAAATTTTAGAAAACGGTTTTAATATTGCTGGAATTTATGATGTATTCAAATTATAGAAGTAGTAGCGGAATTTAGGTTTAACGGTTATGCGTCATGCATGCAACCCTTAACCATAAGGACAACGTATCATGAAACAGAAAATTGAAAAAATATTTCCGAAGAAAACCGATGTTCTTGCAAATGTGACTCCGCCGCTGCCCATGGATCAAACCGAGTATCTGATCAATGGCGAATTACTGAGATGGAAGGGTCCTTTTGAAAAAGTTCATTCACCGGTTTTTTTGGAAAACAATGATTCGTTTGACAATCTGATCGGCTTGTATCCACTTTTAGATGAAGCGTCGGCGCTAAAAGCCCTGAAGGCCGCAACGGAAGCTTATGATAACGGACAAGGCGAGTGGCCATTGATGACCATTGCAAAAAGGATCGTTTGCTTTAAGAAATTTATTCATCTCATGAAAGATCAGCG
>JAEUSJ010000403.1 GCA_016788215.1 bacterium
TCCGGCAACAGGCTTGTGTTTATCAAAACGAATATGTCTCAGCCTGCGGAAATTTTCGATTTTGACCTAAAGACAAAGAAAATATCCCAGCTCAGTTTTTTCAATAAGCCGATCACCGATTCTATCGCTTTCGGAAAAGTCGAGAATCTGACGTTCACCGGCGCCCATGGTGATCCCGTTCAGATGTATCTTCTTTATCCTCCCAATTTTGATCCCAATAAAAAATATCCGTTGGTACACATGATTCACGGCGGCCCTGCGGGCACGTTTAATGATGATTTTCATTACCGCTGGAATGGGCAAATGTTCGCCGCGCCGGGTTATGTGGTTGCGATGGTCAATTTTCACGGGTCAACCGGTTTCGGAAATGCTTTTGGAAAATCGATCGTCGGCGCGCACGGAGATAAACCTTTCACCGACATCATGAAAGCGACGGATTATCTTCTCGCCAACTATTCTTTCATTGACAGCACGCGCATGGGGGCCGCCGGAGGTTCTTATGGCGGATATCTTGTTAACTGGATCGCAGGCCACACGGATCGTTTTAAATGTTTGATCAGCCACGCAGGAGTATATAATTTAATGGGCCAATTTGCGTCCGACATGACGTATGAACGCGTGAAAAATTACGACGGCGCGCCGTGGGAAGGACGTTTCGAAGAGATCAATAAATACAGCCCGGCGTTTTTTGCCGATCACTTTAAGACCCCGATGCTGATCATTCACAATGAAAAGGATTATCGTGTGGTCGTAACGCAGGGACTGGAATTATACGGAGTCCTCAAAGGCAAAGGCGTGGATTCCCGTTTGGTGTATTTCCCGAATGAGAACCACTGGGTGCTCCAGCCGCAGAATTCGATTTATTGGTACAAAGAAGTTCACAACTGGTTTGCGCGGTATTTGAAGAAGGATTAACCATTAGTGTGTTGGTGATTAGCCTTAATGCATAACACAAAATAAAAAACAACAAATGATTAAGTTTCTTCCAACTTTTTCATTATTCATTTTTTGTTGTGTGTTTTTTATTTTTTCTTGGTTAAGCATAATTCGCTTTGCAACGGAATTTAGATGATGCTACATGCAACGCTTCAGAAACGCTTTTTCTTCTTTCTTTATGCAGCCTTCATCTTGTTTTTCAATCTGCCTGCATGCAAACAAAATAAGGACAACCCGATGAATTTCCCTTCTGCGGAATTAATAA
>JAEUSJ010000404.1 GCA_016788215.1 bacterium
CTACTTACTACGATGTTCTCGGAAAAATGGAGCATAAACTTTCTGAGAAACAGGCGCTTTCAGCCCACGTTTTCGTTGCAGACGATACCTACAAACTGGATGAAGAAGAATTAGAGCCCGGGATAACGGTTCCCAATATCGATTTTTCCGATACGCACTACGGCAGCAAGTACGGCTGGCTTACACTGAAGTCGTATTTCCGATCAAACGTGTTTGCGCGCAGTATGATCTATGGCGGACTTTTAAACCAGGATCGGTTTTGGAATAATTTTGACAACGATCCCAAAGCACATTTTAACAGCGGCACGATCAACGATACCAGAGATTTCAAATTTTTTGGATTCAAGCAGGATTGGAATTTTGAAGCCTCAGATAAATTATTCATCAAGTTCGGCTATGATATGAAACGATCGCATGTAGATTACGACTATTCAAAGAATATCCAAAACGAACTCCTGTCCCCCGGCGACACGATTCTAAACCGAAGCGTGTTGTTTAACTCCAAGAAGAACTTATCCGGAAATCAGTTCGCATTTTTTATATCAACTCGTTTCCGCGTCTTGCCGCCTTTGACGCTGGAAACCGGCATCCGGTATGACCACGCGTCCTACACGCAGGAAAATTTATGGAGCCCAAGGCTTAATGCGCTCTATGCTGTTACGAAAAAAACATCGCTGAGAGGCGGATGGGGATATTATTATCAGACACCGGCTCCGGACGAATTAAGAATTCAATTTGAAGAAACGTCAATGCTTCCGGCTCAGAAAGCGGAACATTTTGTGCTCGGCGTAGATCACCAATTTGATAACGGGCTTTATTTCCGCAGTGAAGCGTATTTGAAAAAAATCACCGGGGTACCGGTCACCTACGCTACGTTAGGCGCCGATATCGATGAATTCTATCCAGAGTCCAGAGACGATCTGGTCAGACTAACGGTGAATAAAGCAACGGCCAAAGGATTAGAGTTCTATCTGAAATACGATTCCGGTGAAAAGTTTTCATGGTGGCTAAGTTATGTGTTATCGAAAGCTGCCGACGATGTTACCGATGTTACTTTTGCCGGGAATATGACCGCACGAACCGGCGTGCAGTCCCGGCCGTGGGATCAGCGGCACACGCTCAATATAGATGCGTACTATCGCCTGAATCCCGGATGGCAATTTAATCTGGCCTGGCAATACCGCAGCGGTTGGTCCTT
>JAEUSJ010000405.1 GCA_016788215.1 bacterium
TCCTTATTACCGGAGGTAATATCGGCGCGGCACAGGGTGAGCAGTTCATCGATATTCTCTCCGCCGTCAAAGATCAGACGCCGGATCGCGCTGTCCGTCACGGCTTCGTCAACAAGTTGGATCGGCCGCATATGCAGTTTTACAATTTTCGAAACATATAAATAAAAATCGTTGGGCAATTTGAATTTTTTCCCGATGCCCTTCACCATACGTGATCCTACTTCTTCATGCCCGTAAAAAGTCCAGCCGATGCCTTCAACAAATTTCTTGGTTCTGGGTTTTGCAATATCATGGAACAATGCCGCAAAGCGCAGGCGGATATCTTCCGTCATTTCGGAAATATTGTCCACCACTTTCAGCGTATGTTTGAAAACATCCTTGTGAAGAAATCCCTGTTGCTGCTCTACGCCGTTTAATGCCGCTAATTCGGGAAGAATATGCTGCAGCAGCCCGGTGTCGTTAAGTAACTGCAGTCCTGTAGACGGTTTCGGGCCGGCCAGCATTTTCAGAAATTCATCCGTTATGCGTTCCTGCGAAATAATGGAGATACGGGACGCGTTTTTGATAATACCTTGAAAAGTATTTTCTTCGATTTTGAATTGAAGCCGGGAGGCAAAACGAATCGCGCGCATCATGCGAAGCGGATCATCCGAAAACGTCTCTTCCGGATCGAGCGGCGTTCTCAAAATGGTATCGATAAGATCTTTTTTTCCGTTAAACAGATCGATCATCTCGCCGTAATTTTCTTTATTGATCCGCATAGCCATCGCGTTAATAGTAAAATCACGGCGGGACAAGTCGCTGTGAAGATCGGCCGGTTCTACCGACGGGTTGCGGGATTCGGCATGGTAGCTTTCGCGACGCGCGCCGACAAACTCGATCTTATGATAATCGTGCGATTCCCCCATCGGCAGCATAGCCGTGCCGAAATTATGATAAACTACGAGAGTCTTGATATGAAAATGTTCGGCGACTTTTTCCGCAAAAGAAATACCGTCTCCGATCACCATCACATCAAAATCTTTGACCGGTCTTTTCAGCAGCATGTCGCGAACGTAGCCTCCCACAACAAATGCCTCAAGGCCTTCGTCGTCCGCTATACGTCCTATTTCTTTTATGAGCGTTTCCACACGGTTCCGCTTTAAGTTAAACTGATGCCGCTTTGCGTGTCGAAAAAATGCATCCGATCCGG
>JAEUSJ010000406.1 GCA_016788215.1 bacterium
GCCCCGCCGGCAAATACCGGTAATCCGCATATACCGTAAAATAAATACATGATCTGTGATAAGGCGCCGCGTTTCGCGCCGAGCGATGCGCCGGCTAAAATGACAAATAGCGTCTGCAGTGAAATGGGAACAGGGGTAAACGGAAGAGGAATTTCTATCCATGCCCCAACTGCTGTTAAAAGCGAAAAAACAGATACGCCGATAAATTTTTTCAATAACGAATCATCAATGCTAATAGCGCGAATTTTCGGTGCGTTCATAATAATTCTCCTGAAGTTGAGCTGGTGTGCTCAAGAAAAGAAAATAGAAAGTGAAAAACCCAGCTAATTTATGTTAAAATTCTCAAAAAATGCAAGTTTTTTTTAACTCCAAATCATATCGCGTTGTCATTCTCGCCCGGAAAATCTTCTTCAACTTTATTTTCGTCAACCGTTGAAACGGTGCTGTTCGTGTACCGGACCACGCGTCGCTCCCGGATTACCACAACTTTGATCTGACCTGGATACTGCATTTCGTTCTGTATTTTCGTCGCCACTTCGGAACTGAGCATCGCGGCATGGGCGTCGTCAATTTTATCCGCTTCGACTACAATGCGAATCTCACGTCCGGCGTAAATAGCATATACTTTTGAAACGCCTTCGAATTGCGTCGCAATTTGTTCCAGTTTCTCAATTCGCGCACCATATGCTTCGAGCGGTTCACGCCGCGCCCCTGGCCTCGATCCGCTGATAATGTCGGCTGCCGTTACGAGCTGTGATATCGGATGAATGGGTTCCGCTTCATCGTGATGCGCCAAAACTGAATTGATCACGACTTCATGTTCCTTACAACGCGTCGTCACATCCACGCCGATCGAGACGTGGCTACCTTCGGTTTCGTTACTTACTGCCTTACCAATATCGTGAAAAAGTCCCGCCCGGCGGGCCAGTTGCACGTCATATCCGAGTTCCGCCGCCATCGTTCCGGCCAAAAGAGCTACTTCTTTGGAATGCTGTAATACGTTTTGCCCGTAACTTGTTCGGTATTTTAATCGACCTAACAAACCTTTTATTTCTGGCGCTACATTTTTGATGTTCAACGAGTTAAGGATTTCATCCGAAGCTTTAGCCATGGTATTTTCAACTTGTTTTTGCGCTTTTTCTATGATGCCCTCGATCTGTTCCGGCTGAATATTCGGATTTTC
>JAEUSJ010000407.1 GCA_016788215.1 bacterium
CTTTGGTATTTTTAGCATCGATGCTCCTTTCTCGAAAATATAGTCACTGCAAGATCAACAGACAAATCATTTTCTTAATTTTTCTTTTTCGTGTCTTGTCCTAATTTCTTCCATACTGTCCCCGCCGAATTTTTCCAAAAAAGGATTGATCAGCGCGAGCGCCGTCATCGCTTCAGCAACCACGGCCGCAGCCGGAACGGAACACGTATCGGTTCGTTCTTTATGCGCGGAGGCGGGTTTTTTGGATTCAATATCCACCGACATTAAAGGACGAGCGAGCGTGGGAATAGGTTTCATCGCGCCGCGCAAAATTAACCGCTCACCCGTGGTCATTCCGCCTTCCAGCCCGCCGGAACGGTTCGTCTTCCGGTAATAACCCTTTTTTTCGTCATAGAAGATTTCGTCGTGAACGTCTGAACCGGATTTCCCCGCGTTCTCAAATGCATCGCCGATCTCGACTCCTTTGACGGCCGGGATAGAACAGATATATTGCGCCAAAATACCGTCTAATTTTTTATCCCAATGCGTATAGCTGCCCAAACCTGCCGGCAGGCCGTCTACGACCACTTCAAATATTCCGCCCAGCGAATCGCCTTCCTTTTGCGCCGCCTTTATTTCGTCCATCATTTTTCTTGAGTCTTCCGGATCGAGCGCGCGAACTTCAGAATCGTCGGATAATTTCGTTATCTTAGATACACTGAAATTTTGAATTTTAGATTTTGAATTGTGAATTTTTATTTTTCCGATTTGAATGACATGGGATGAGATCGCGATGCCGAATTCCTCCAGTAATTTTCTTGCAACGCTTCCGAGCGCAACACGCATGGCCGTTTCCCGCGCGCTGGAACGTTCGATCACGGGACGAATATCATCGAATCCGAATTTGAGTATGCCCGCGAGATCAGCGTGGCCCGGACGGGGGAGCGTGACCTTTTTTATTTTTTCCGCATCTATCTGCGCCTCAACCGGCATGATATCTTTCCAGTTTTCCCAGTCTTTGTTCCATACGAGCAAACTGATAGGAGAACCGATGGTTTTGCCGAACCGCACGCCGGAAATAATTTCCGCGCGATCGGATTCGATCTTCATGCGCCCGCCGCGGCCGTAGCCCTGCTGCCGGCGATAAAGTTGGTGATCAATATATTCGGCGGCCAATTCCAGTTCTGCCGG
>JAEUSJ010000408.1 GCA_016788215.1 bacterium
TTTTTGACCGCTCGGTCGCGTTTTTCAATCCATTCCGGCTGTGATTCGAATAGCTCCTTTGTGGGAATCAAAGTACGACTGATTTCTTCTCGCATGATTGACATAACAATCATCTCCTTTTTTGGTTTGGGGTTAAGGTTTTGATTTTTGTTGTTGACTTGCTTTGATATATAATTGGACAAATGCACCGATCAGGGCAAGAGATACCAAAATCATGATCGCTTTTGTAACCCAATCTACTGATGTTTCCATAAGGCCTTTACTTTTGAGGTTTAGTCCTACTAACAAAAAATTAATAGGATCCACGCATAATGCTCGACTGCGTAGTCATTTCATTAGCTGAAAATTAATAAAAACAACATTTGTTAAGCTCTTTAAGCTTAACGTAGTCTTATTTTAGGGACGGTGTTTAAGAAAGAGGATAACAAAAAGGAGGCGCGCGGAGGGCGGTCGTTCTGCCTAAAGTAAATGAACGGGCTAAAACGCTTTGATAAAAAAGGTGAGTGAAACGATAGTTAATTATCGCATTTTGATAAAGATATGGGTTTAAAAATCTGACCTTTTGTTGCTGGTACTGGACGGTCAAGTCCTCTTTTGGGGAGGAAAGAAACGCATGAAAATCGTTTTGATCATAAACAGAGAAAGACAGGTCGTCCAATGACGAATTTAATCCTTTGTCAACCGGACTCGTTGGCGGGATTTCCGGTACGAGGGACAAACCGGAAAAGATCATCAATCCGGAAGTCAGTAATATAATTCGCAAAAGTTTATTATTCATAGTGATACACCATCAGCTAAATTAAAACACAGGTCGGGGAAAAGCAAGTTTTATTTCAGGTTATTCTTAAGCGTCACAAGCAATCGGTCAAGATAAGATGGGCGACCCATACGCAACCAGTGTTTAATGAATACCGCTCGCAGCGCAACGAACTGCTTGTCGTCCCGTTTTATTTTTGGTAGAATGGTTCTGACGGTGTTTTTATCCATCACAAATTTCGATAAAATGAATTTCGATTCCGGATTTAAAACCGAGAAGTTTTCATAATGTTCCAGATTAATCTGATTCATCTTTATTAAAGAGGCCGTTTTTTCAGAAGGCATTTGATAAAAACAACATATATCAAGATCGGGCTGATTGAGGGGCGTAAAGCCACTTTCCTTCTC
>JAEUSJ010000409.1 GCA_016788215.1 bacterium
CATCCCCGCGCCTGCGGGGAATTCCTTTCGGGTATCTCCAGCGTTCCTGCTGACAGTGGTTCATCCCCGCGCCTGCGGGGAATTCTGATGCTGTGCAGTGCGCGCTTCTCACCCAGACGGTTCATCCCCGCGCCTGCGGGGAATTCTGAAGCTGGAGATACAGCAGATGCCTGAAACCCGGTTCATCCCCGCGCCTGCGGGGAATTCACCGGTGGCCCGGTGCAGGATCGACAGGGTCGAGGTTCATCCCCGCGCCTGCGGGGAATTCACCGAAGAAGCGGCCCGGGCTCTGCGTGCTGGCGGTTCATCCCCGCGCCTGCGGGGAATTCGCCGTGCTCGCCAGCACCTCACCCACCTGCACCGGTTCATCCCCGCGCCTGCGGGGAATTCCTTGTATTCAGCGAGCGCGGCGTCGGCAGCGGCGGTTCATCCCCGCGCCTGCGGGGAATTCAATCCTGAAAAAGCGCAGGCAGGTATCGACCGCGGTTCATCCCCGCGCCTGCGGGGAATTCGGAGCGTTGGTCCTATCCCTCTGCCGTTTACGCGGTTCATCCCCGCGCCTGCGGGGAATTCGCCAATCCCGGCTATGCAAATGTTGGCAAGTCCGGTTCATCCCCGCGCCTGCGGGGAATTCTGCCGGCTTCGGTACCGGTGCCGGTGCCGGTGCGGTTCATCCCCGCGCCTGCGGGGAATTCCGGGCTGAATATCCGGATGCGCAGGTGCGTTACGGTTCATCCCCGCGCCTGCGGGGAATTCCGCAGGCGCCAGGACAGTGGCGGTTTCGGCGGCGGTTCATCCCCGCGCCTGCGGGGAATTCTCCAGCATCAGGTTGCGTGCCTTCTCGGAGAACGGTTCATCCCCGCGCCTGCGGGGAATTCGCGGCGGAATTGCTGGTCGTGCGCCAATCGGACGGTTCATCCCCGCGCCTGCGGGGAATTCCGGCGAGCATTACGCCGGCGCCGAACGACGCGCGGTTCATCCCCGCGCCTGCGGGGAATTCGTACTCGCCGGCGGCAAACTGCCGCGTTGAAACGGTTCATCCCCGCGCCTGCGGGGAATTCGCACCACATCAACCCGCCGGCCTCCGGGCCGGCGGTTCATCCCCGCGCCTGCGGGGAATTCTCGCGGGCGGCGGCGAAAGGGACGACGGTGCTCGGTTCATCC
>JAEUSJ010000040.1:0-3209 GCA_016788215.1 bacterium
GTGGAAGAAAAATATATTTGGACGGTCAAAGATGCCGCCGGTGCCGACGTATCTCCCGCCGTTAAGTTTTCATTGCTTGATCCGGGCGAATCGGAGAACATGAATGATGATTTGAAAGAAGTTCAAAAAGTCTGCAATAACGATATTACTAATCCGCAATGGTATCTTTTAACGGCTGCGTTATATCGTGATTACGGTTTGATGCGTCAGGCCGAAACGGCCATCCAAAGCCTCATTCAATTAAAGCCGGACATGGCTCAGGCGCGTATCATGCTCGCCACGTTATATAAGGAAACGGGACGATTGGAAGAGGCTAAACTGGAAGAAGAGGCTGCGCGTAAATTAAGCGAAGGCGGAGCGAAGTAGATCTGCTCAAAATAACTGATTTAAAAAGCGATGATGTACATATCATCGCTTTTTTATTTTATATCGTTCAAAATAAATTGAGCAATTTCATCAGTAACTGAGTCAGAGCGACGGCGGGTATGAACGTCAGAAAATTCCGTCAATTGTTTTATCATATTTGCTCTATATTCACTATCGGTCAAAATATGGTTCATCTCGGCAGCAATGGAAGAGGGTTTGGCCTGATACTGAATAAACTCTTTGACAATTTCTTTATCGGATAAAATATTAATAAGAGAAATATGGTGAATTCGCAGAAGAAATTTGGCAATAAGCCAGGTCAGGAAAGAAGTTTTATAAATGACAATAGATGGTTTCCCGAAGAGAGCGATTTCGAGATTAACCGTTCCCGACTTAGTGAGAAGAATATTAGAGCGCTCCATGATCTCATGCGAATGGAGGATAAGGCTAATGGAAAATCTTGCGGGCATACACGTCCGCTGAATGATGTCAGAGTAAATATCCTCAGAAATCCATTCGCACCGGCTTATTAGAACGGAGATGCTTTTCTTATCTATATTCCATGTTCTATCAAATTCGAGAATCGCTTTGAGCATGATCGGCAAAATTTTTGTAATTTCCTGCAACCGGCTTCCTGGAAACAATCCGGCAGTGGTATTGCTTGCTTGATTTTCACTTATGTTTTGACAATATTGATCTCGTAAAACAATATCGGTGATAGGGTGTCCGACATAAAAACTTTTGATTCCGTTCTGCGTATACAAGTCGTGTTCGAAGGAAAATAAAGGAAAGACCCCATCACATAGTTGTTTGATTTTGCTGATTCTCCTTTTTCTCCAGAGCCACACTTGGGGAGGAACGAAATAGTAGATTCTGGGAGAAGTAAGTCCTAGACGTTTTTTTCGCTGAAATATCTTCTTGGCGACACTGAGATTAAAATCCGGAAAATCGATTAGAATAAGGGACGCTGCGTCGGAATCGAAAATGTGATCGACAAGGCGCTTTCGGAGCAATAAAAGCCGTGGGATGTGAAGGAGAACTTCAGCGATACCCATGATGGAAAGATCAGAGATCGAATAGTCAAGAGAAACTCCGGCTTTCCGCATCGCTTCGCCGCCAACGCCGCTTAAACGGACTTGCGAGGAGAGTTTTAAAATTGATTTTGCGAGCAGCCCGCCGTACAAGTCGCCGGAAGGTTCTCCTGCTAATAATACGACGGACAGTCCTGAAATTTTGTTCATATATAAGGGTTATAATTGCACTTTCTATTTAAAGTTAAACGGATTAAAAATCAACTATGATTGAAAAGGAAATTGAAAATATCTTAAAAGAGTTTGCATCGGTTGAATACGTTATCAGCGACGCCAATGCGTTTTTTGCAAAATTTGAGATCATGCATCTTAATCAGGATATGATGAATCATATTCAGAGCAAGCTGGCGCCTTTGGGGTATAAAGCCGTCATATCGAATTTGTCGACGAAGACGGAAAATGGCGCCCATGCCGACATTGTTATCCTGAAGATATTCTCAGCTAATAATGGATACCATGATAATGTGCGTCCTTATCAATTTTTGCCAGAAACAAAAAGCCGATGGACATGGCTCAGCCACCCATCCGTTAATCTTGTGCTTTTTGTATTTACTTTTATCGTAGTATTTATCACGGGCGCTGCGACCATTATCAATCGGGAGATCACGGACGAGTGGAGCTGGATCACGGGATTTCAATTTTCATTTGCATTGCTTGGAATTCTCAGCGCGCATGAATTCGGCCATTATTTCGCCGCGAAGTATCATAAGCTGAACGTCACACTTCCGTATTTTCTGCCAGGGATTTTAATTCCTCCTTACTTATTCACAGGTTTCGGCGGAACGACGCTGATGCCGGGGACCTTCGGCGCATTCATTCGCATAAAATCTCCGATTCTGAATAAAAAACAACTGATGGACGTAGGCGTTGCAGGCCCTATTGCGGGTTTTGTTGTTTGCCTGATCGTACTTATTTACGGTTTCACTACAGCGCCTGATAGATCATATGCGTATCAATTCTACGATCCACAGAGCATATATACGGGCGAACCGTTCTGGCATTTCGGAAATTCTTTATTATTCAGTTTTCTTGGAAATACGCTTGCCGGCAATAGAATGCCGGAAATGTACGATATCATCCATTATCCATTTATATTTGCCGGTTGGTTTGGTCTGCTGGTTACTGCGCTGAATTTGCTGCCTATAGGACAACTGGACGGGGGACACATAACGTATTCGCTTCTCGGAAAACGGCAGAAATACGTAGGTTATTTTGCCTTTGTCGCAATTCTCGTTATGGGATTATTGAATAATAATAACAACTGGCTGATCTGGGCTATTCTCATACTTGTATTGATCAAAATCAAACACCCGCCGGTAATGAACGACCATGAAGAATTGGATAGAACACGGCAGATCCTCGGAATTGTTTCAATCATTATATTTATTCTTTGTTTTATACCCGATCCGATATATCTTAGAGGGTATACGAAATAATCGTCATCCTATCCTAGAAGGTAATTGTCCATGCGTTATTACACGCGAAATCAATCGTCATATCAATTTATCGGCGGCGATTATCCTGCGGTAAAAATGCTGCTGATACTTAATTTTATCGCCTATTTGCTTCAATGGTTACTGTCGATCACCGGCGGAGAGAACTTTGTATATAATTATCTTGCCCTGTCTCCAAGGATCTGGGAAGGACAGATCTGGCAGCTGGTGACCTATATGTTTCTGCATGCCGATGTCTGGCACATCTTGTTTAACATGCTTGCGCTGTGGCTTTTTGGAAAAGAACTTGAAATGACTC
>JAEUSJ010000040.1:3308-20770 GCA_016788215.1 bacterium
TCGATCCTGACCTTAATCTTATTCCAGCAATTCTCAAATCTGAATCAAATCCGGTTCTAGCATTCAATCGTGCATTAATAGACGCGACTGTTGATGTCGTCGGGGCCTATAAACTCAATTTCGCATTTTACGAGGCGATGGGTACTGAAGGATGGCAAACTCTTACTGATACCGTGAAGCACATTCGTACGCGGTCAGATATGGTAATAATCATCGCAGACGCAAAGCGCGGGGATATCGGGAATACTTCATCTAAATACGCTCAAGCTATCTTGCAGGAAATGAATTTTGATTGTATCACGATTAACCCTTATATGGGACGAGATTCAGTAGAACCGTTTATTCAAGACGAAAATAAGGGCGCTTTTGTTCTCTGCCTGACGTCAAATAAAGGTTCTGACGATTTTCAGCGCCGGGATATCAACGGGAAAAAGAACTATGAGATAGTTGCGGCGAATGTTCTGAAATGGAATAATCTGAATAATTGCGGGTTGGTGGTGGGTGCGACCCATCCTGAGGAAATGCAGAATATCCGGAGTATATCGGGAAAGATGCCGTTTTTAGTGCCCGGTATAGGCGCTCAAGGAGGAGACATTGATGCGGTAGTGAAAGCAAATTGGGATGGGAAAAAAGTAAACGCTTTCATCAATTCCTCCCGCGCTGTGATCTATGCATCAAAGGAAAAGGATTTTGCAGAACGAGCACGGGTAGAGGTGTTGACATTGAAACAGTCTATAGAACGCATCGTGGTGGACATAAAAAAATAATAGTTCTTGCAGAAAATTTGTTTGCAAATATTGGGTTCAACGCATATATTTACCCGCATTTTTATGGGCGCTTAGCTCAGTTGGTTTAGAGCGTCTCGTTTACACCGAGAAGGTCCTTGGTTCGAATCCATGAGCGCCCACATGTGGAAAACCCCGACTTTCGGGGTTTTTTGCTAAAAAATCACTTGCAAAAAGCGGAAGAATGTAGTATAATGACGCCTCTTAAAAGGGCGCGTAGTTCAATTGGTTAGAGCACTGCCCTGTCACGGCAGAAGTTGCGAGTTCGAGCCTCGTCGCGCCCGCGAAAACTAAAAACCCCGATTTATCGGGGTTTTTCTGTTAATACGAGGTTTTAAATGGAGGAAGTAATCCAGAGGCAGACTTCTTCGTTTCTACTCGTCCCGCTTTATGCAGAGCGGAAGTGATCTTCTAATCAAATAACGTGAACCCGAAGAGTATCGTCAGATAGTAGCGCCATTCTTTGCCGTTTAAAATTTTTTGTCTTTCCTTGTACAAGCCCACTCCATCGGGAGAAGCGTCATACTTGGAAATGAGCGGTCCCAGGGTTGTAAATTTATCTAAGCCATAGGCTGCATTGAAGGTTACACGCGTTGGATAAACAAAAAAGGAATAAAACTCCATGCGTAATTCCCCGCCAATAGACTTCTTAAAGTCTATGCCCTTACTCCACGCGTCACCGTATCCAAAGTAAATACCGCCGAATATTTTATCGAGATAGAGACTGGCGAATTTTGAATCTATATCTTTCCATATTGGAAACCGATAAGTAGTGTTCAGCAGCGCTAGTTTATTTCCTTCAATGCTATAGAACGAATATCCTTTCAGCCCTGCGAGACCGCCGCCGAAGAAATTGAAAAAACTATCCACTTTATTTGGAATAATACCGCCTTGAAACGAGAGTTCCAGTGTGTGATCCTTGATCGGCATTTTCAGGTATTCAGTATAGGTTCCATCCAAGCGATGATAATGCGCTTTGTCGTACAGAGTTTCATACGTTCCGGCGCTGGCATTGAATGCAAAACCCGAGATCAGGTTGTCCAGATTATAGCTGTATTTAATGTTCCCTTTTCTTCCGCCGCGCGGATTGATCTCGCCATCGACAAAGGGTTTGAGTGAATTAAATTTCCAGTCTGAGGAAATACCATTGCCATAGTAATATTTTATAAAACCCGTTGCGGGAATCGTTACTATCTCCACACCGTTAAATTCACGATGATCAGATATTTTGACATAAGACTCCGCATGCACATAATTCAGACGAAGATCCCTGGGTTCAAGTAAGCTAAAATCCACGCCGGCGTCAACTTCACGTAACTCAAAAGTATTTTTCTGAATGGATTCATACACAGGATCAGGGTCATTCGAAGGATCGCTGTTTTCCTTAAACGTTCTTGAGCGGGTAAGGTTGTACAATTCAAGAAAAAGTGTTGGGCCGAATCCACTGAATTCAAATATTCCGAATAGATCCCTGTCCAGATCGGGGATATTGAACAGTGCGCCGCCGAAGAAAGAGGATTTGGATAATATGTCACTGGAATAGAAATACAATCCCGGTTTGAATGTGCCGTAATCAATTCGTAAAACCGGTAAAAAAGAAAAATCCAGAAACCGGGTTTTGTAACTGGATATGGAATCGAAAGCAGGAAGCGATATGTCGTTATAACTTTTTGGTTTGTTCGGCCACCGCTGGGGGTAATTTTGATTCATCCGTGGGAGTTGCGTTTCAGCGTCAGTAATTCTGTGAATGTTTGGATTAGCTGTTGAATACTCAGCATTTGCAATATCCATTCCTCTAATGACGTCAATGGTACTTATGGTAAAACCGGCGTCTTTGTATAGCGTGAAGAGTAGTTGATCATTCTTGGAAATGGAAGGATAAAAAGCACCGCCCAGTACGTTGGTGACCAATTGCTTTTCTTTCGATTCCAGATTCAACCTGTAAACATTAAAAATTCCTGTTTCATCGGATGTGTAGTACAAGTATTGTCCATCCGGAGAAACGGACGGAGATCGTTCGTCATAATTGTGATTTAATATCCATACAATATTATCTGTTTCAATATCGAGAACGGCTATGTCCCGCCCGTCATCAATCGATGTATCAAAAAAAAGCTGTTTCCCGTTAGGGTGAAACGCCGGGCGATAAATTTGTCTTCCGTTATTATTAGTAGTAAGCAGCAAATAGGATAATCCTTTTCTCAAATGATCTGAGTTGTCAAATTCTTTACTTAATAGCAACAAATCGGAAGGAACGCCCTTAATTAAGATTAAATTATTATTACCGTCGGCATTTACAACCGCTGCGATACTTTGTCCATCCGGCGAAAACACAGGTGCGGAAGCCCGGAGAGAACGTGTAATTCGGAATTCTTCATTTTTGCCAATATCAAAAATATAAATATCATTGACATGGGAATGATATTTATTATCGGGTAAATTCTTCGAATAGATTATTTTCGACCCATCTGGCGACCAAGATGCCGGTCCATCCGCATCGTTCACAAGTTTTCGAACCGTTTGTAGCGACACATCATAAAGATATAGTGAAGTTTGGCTCAGATAGTCATGACCTGAATTCGATATATAAACAAACTTCGAACCGTCGGGAGAAAAGGTAGGGTAAAAATTGGCCGTTCCTTCAATTGGGAAAATAGTGCCTTCAGTCAAATGAGTCTCTATAAGCTTTGTTTCTTTCCGATAGTGCTCCTCGATATTGGTTCGCCAGTCATTGTAAATTGAGTCCAAAGATCGCCCTGTTGCCCTTTTTACAGCTCCGCTGAACGAACTCGTAACGCCGCGTGAAAAGCGACATATTTGTTCCAGCGACTCTTCACCGTATATTGAAGCGATATACGTAACGAATGCATAACCGCTGTTGTAAGCAGACTCATTGCCAATACTGTTCTTTCCGAATGTGCCCATGGAATTCAGACTAAGTAACTGTCCGGACAAAACACGGGAACGCAGGATCATGTCCCGATGCGAATCCCAGAATTCGTAGTCAAGCTGTTTCATCTGATACTGTGCAACGCCTTCTGCGAACCAAACAGGCAAGGTAACGCCCGCGATCGGGTAGGACGTTACAATATTTGGGAAGCCGCGAAGCACATCCTGGCGTCTCTCTTTTTCGTATCCGATGTATTGAAAATAAAAACCGGGGATCCTTCGTGAAAATTTCATCGCGGCCTGCAGCGATATCATATGAACAAATTCATGAGTAATAACATTTCTCAGCCAGTTGTGATTTCCTCGTAATTCAAAATCGAGACTGGATGCCCAAATTTCAATTTTATTGTCATAATAATATGCCCCGCCGTTGGAATAATCGTCGGTATCACGAATGATAAAATGAACACGTTCAGGCTTATAATTGTATAATTGCGTTACGGGACCATATATTTCTTCAGCGATCTTCGCGACAAGGTAGGCGGTACGTTCAGGGCCTTTTGTTATAGCGGCATAATCGTTCATAGGCATGTCGTGATAATGCACGTCAAAATGCGCCGTTCTGATCGTAAACCAATTCAATTCACCGTGTGACCACGACTCCGGCTGTGCGGAGAGACGATCTGGACAGTAGAAAAAAAAGCATAAAATAATAAATTGAAATGCGAGACGGAACATGCAGCTACTTTTTCTTAAATTTAATTTCCAGCCAACCGTCGTTATATTCGGCGGCTTCAGTTTGGAGCAGCGATAAGGAGTCCGGCAAAACAAATGAGCGCATCTGGTTTCCAATTCCGATGATCAATTCATTTCCCCGTGTTGTTACATCAATTTTATTATTCTCGACAAAAGGGACTTTAATCGCAAATATTTTCTCTTTTTTCGTAGAATAAATGCGAATTGGTTTATCCGCATAGAATACATGTGTTGGGTCACGATCCCCATAAATCATCTTACCGAGTTGGCTGAGTCTCGATATACCTATTACCTCGTCTTTGAGATAGGGAACTTCCGTGATTGGAAGGGGAGAAAAATTGTCATAAATCATTTTTAAATACTTTTGCTGGGTAACTTGCCAATCCTTGAAATAACCCTTGAGACCGTCCTTGGGAATTACGCGGTTGATAATGATCTGATCCGTGATCATGCCGAATAAATTGAGGTAAGTCCATGCGCGCTGTGATTCATTTATTACCATTTTTTCCGGATTTAGTACTATACGTGTCGATGTGAGGGATTGATGTTCAAATAGCCTGCGCATATCGAGTAACTTTTCAAGAACAAGTTCCCATGAGTGGGTAACGCTTTCAGGCGCAATCACTGCGCGGAGAGATTTTGACATTTTAGATGCTGGGCGGATCACGGGGGAGACAATGTATTTTTCAAGGTAACGAGTAATTTTTAATGCCATGGATACGATCTGCGGTAAACTGAGAAGGCGCAAACTTTCTCCGGTTGGCGCCATGTCAATGATCAAAACCTCGTAGTTTCCTGAATCATAGAATTCTTTGATGCGTAATAAGCTGAACACATTGTCCATTCCGGGAATTATGGCTAACTCGCCAGCGATGGCGTCATCGGCGCCGAGAGTAACGATCAGAGAAGAAAGATAATCTTTGATCTGACCCCAGTTATTATCCAATTCATGAAAAGCATCGATTTCTATTCCGTCAAGATTTGTTGTAATCTTTTGAACGACGTGTGTTAGATTAATTTGAAACGTGTCGGATAAGCTATGCGATGGATCGGTACTGATAACAATAGTTCGATACCCAAGAGAGGCGGCGTGAAGTGCCGTGGCGGCTGCGGTTGTTGTTTTACCCACTCCGCCTTTTCCTGAAAAAAAAATAATTCGTAATTGTTTCAAACGTTCAACTCATTGCTGTAAAATGGACAACATGTCTTCTTCGACGGACTTGGCAGGGTGCTCGGTAATACGGCCTATTTCATTGTCATTTCTTAAAAAAACCATAGTAGGAACGCGTGAAATGGAATATTTTGCGGTTAACTGTGCTTTATCTTTTTTGGTTCGATCCAGTCCGTAGAGAGTGTAATTCAAAGTGTCAAATCCCGCTAAATCCGCCGTTTTGAGGAAAAAAGATAAATTTCTTTTGGAATCACCGCACCATGTTCCAAGAAATATCTTGATGTGAATGTTTCCGGAAAATTGTCTCAGCGCTAGAATAACGGAGTCATTGGGGGTATAGGATTCATAATTTGTTTTGAAGATAGGAAATTCTGCAAAAAGTTCAGTCTGAGTGATCGTGCCAATAAGCATTGGTTCGTCATTGATAACTTGCTTATGTGAGACATGAGTTGCACAGGAATGCAATATCAGAAACATCGGTAGCGAAAATAGAATTCGGAATGTCATTCGTCCTTCGCCTTTTTACGTCCGGTGATCATGGATACCCAAATACTTATTTCATACAGGATTATCATAGGCGCAGCCACAACGAACAGGGTAATCATATCCGTCGTGGGAGTTACGATAGCAGCGACAACAAGGCAGGCAATGGAGGCATGGCGCCAATACGTTCGTAAAAATTTATGATTTAATACACCTATTTTAGTAAGGAAGAAAGACAAAACAGGCAATTCAAAAGTAAGGCCCGTGATGAGCATGAACCCCGATACGAAACTCAGATAGGCATCCAAATCGATCATATTTTCTATAATAATACCGAGTTCCTTATCTATATCGCCCATGGTCAAGAGAAAATTCAGCGTTATTGGAATGACGATCAAGAACGAGAAAAGCGCGCCTATAATGAAACAAATTGTCGCGGAAAGAATAATCGGAATGGCGTACCGACGCTCTTTTTTCCTCAAACCGGGGGAAATAAAACGCCACAATTGGAAGAGAATAATGGGTAAACTGAGTATAATTCCGCTGATCAGTCCAACCTGAATTTTTACCATCATCAATCCCTGAACCTGTGTAATAACGGGGCGCATCATCTCGATGGGCGGTTTGATATTCGGAATGAGCATGGGCGGATAGAGCAATAGCTTAATAATAGCATTGCTGAATACAAAGGATACCATCATCATGACAAGTACCGATAATACGACAAAAATCAGCCTGCGCCGCAATTCTGCCAGGTGATCCAAAAACGACATCTGGATGTGATTGGGCTCGCTCTCGGCGAGTTCAGGGTTATTTTTTTCGGCTTCAGACATAGGTGTGTTTCAATGGATTATTCGACTAAAAAAGCCGTTCGTATTTTTCTTTTGAAAAAGGGGTGTGTTCTTTTTTAAACCAGTAGGACGGTAATTTTCTATTTATTCTTTTATCCAAGATGTCATTTCTGATCAATCGCATAAACAGTCCGATGGGGGCAAACAAAATAAAAAACATTATGGTCAATATGATGCGCGATACGAAATAGCCGATGACAATTGAGAGAATCGTCATGCCCTTGTAAAGCGGAATTAGAAGAGTAGTAATGGCAAAGGCAGTTAACATCATCAAACCGCCACTAGCGGCGAACCAAACCCATAGCTCACTATGTTTATACCATAACCAAACCCCAATTACGGTCAGGATCAACGAAAAAATTATTCCAAATTTCTTTACAGTTTTTGTATCGCAAACCATTTCATGAATTTCGTACCGGATGTCTTTAATAATATCTTTCACTTGTTCACCCTTCTTGATAAGTATTTAATAGCGAAATGTGTTGTTAATCGAGCTCGAACTCTCTCATCCATTCTTTATTATCATCTATTGGTTTCTGGTCGGCTTTTTTCAAAACATAGTTTCCTAAAACGAGGTAATCCATTTCTGTTCGCATAAAGCAGCGGAATGCGTCTTCTGGCGAACAGACAATCGGTTCACCTCTGACATTAAAAGACGTGTTGACGATGACAGGACAACCTGTTTTTTCATAAAAAGCATGTATGAGTTCGTAATAAGCTCCGTGCGTGTCTTTGTGAACCGTTTGTACTCGGGCCGAATAGTCAATGTGCGTGACCGCCGGAATTTCGGAGCGGGGGATATTAAGTTTTTCAATTCCGAATAGTTTTTGCTGCTCTTCCGTCATCGGAATTCTTTTCTTGTCGACCACATCGGCAACTAACAGCATATATTTACTATCATGATCCATATCAAAATATGTCCCCACATGTTCTCGCAGCACACTTGGCGCAAAAGGACGAAAAGATTCGCGGTATTTGATTTTGAGGTTCATCACAGACTGCATTTTGGAGGAACGTGCATCGCCGATGATACTACGCGAACCGAGGGCGCGCGGGCCAAATTCCATACGCTCCTGAAACCATCCTACGACTTTTTCGTTTGCGAGCTCTCCGGAGATTTGTGTAATCATTTCTGTTCGGCTTAGCTTCTGAAAGGGAATCGAATTACTAGTAAGAAAGGACTCGATATATTCGTCGGAAAAATGAGGTCCCAGGTAAGAGCCGTGCTGTGTATCGTCAACTTCATTGCAAGTTCTAGGATTCTGGAGATATTGATACCAAACAAAGAGTGCCGCTCCCAGCGCGCTACCGGCATCGCCTGCCGCAGGCTGTATCCATATATCCTCAAATATATTATCCTTGAGTAATTTGCCGTTTGCAACACAATTCAGCGCAACTCCGCCGGCTAGACACAGCTTTTTTTGTCCGGTAACTTTTCTTATGTGTTTGGCCATCCGCATCATAATTTCTTCGGTGACGACCTGAACGGATTTTGCAAGGTCCATTTCCCGTTGGGTCAGCCAGGATTCCGGTTGACGCGGCGGTCCGCCAAACAACTTATGAAATTTGGCATTGGTCATGGTAAGGCCTGCGGCGAAGTTAAAGTAGTCCATATTTAATTTAAAACTGCCATCCTCCTTAAGGTCAATAATATGCTTGTATATCAAATCAACATATTTCGGTTCTCCGTATGGCGCCAGGCCCATGACTTTATACTCGCCGGAGTTTACTTTAAAGCCTGTATAATAAGTAAACGCGGAATAGAGAAGACCTACAGAATGCGGAAAATGAATTTCGAAATCGATAGCTAATTGATTCCCTTTCGCGACGCCAAAACTAGTGGTCGTCCATTCGCCGACGCCATCGATCGTGAGAAATGCGGCCTCAGAATAAGGCGAAGGAAAAAATGCGGCAGCGGCATGTGACTCGTGATGTTCAGGGTAGATGATCTTTCCCTTAAAGCCCTTCAATTCGTCCATAATGAGCTCCGGCATCCATAATTTTTTTCGGATCCATTGCGGCATAGCTTTCATGAAAGAATTAAGGCCAAATGGAGCATAGGCGAAATACGTTCGCAGCAAGCGCTCGAATTTGATCAATGGTTTTTCATAAAAGGCGACGTAATCGATATGGCTTACGTCAATGCCGGCATGGTTTAAACAGAACTGAACCGCATGATGCGGAAAATTATCATCCTGTTTTTTCCGTGTAAACCGCTCTTCTTGAGCCGCCGCAATGATTTCACCGTCTTTTATGAGTGCCGCCGCTGAATCGTGGTAAAAACAGGAGATGCCGAGAATGTACATGTTAATTATACCTTTCAAATTTAGAAGAATCGAATACCGTATTAAAGATTTCATCAGCCATTAGTTGATGACCAAATTCATTTGGATGTCCGCCATCAAGGAATAATTCTTGCTTTCGGTTTTGGCGAAAAGTATTTAAAGGACTTACGATTAATACTTGATTTGTTTTTGCTATGTCCATCATGGCCTTCTGATGTTTTGAATAATCGATATGGTCGTTAAGAACTTGGTTTTTTGTAACTGTTATTAAGAAAACCACTTGGATTTGATTTGCGCGGCATATTTCTATAATTTGCTGCAGATTGGTCTTATACAATTGAAATGCTGACTCATCTATCCAACTTTGATCTTCTGTAATCCGTTTAGCTAATTGTACATACTGATGTGAAAAATTATGCTCCAGCACATAATGATAAAGGGCTATATTTCGCATAAAGTTCTTAATCTTTAGTGAGGCAAAGACTCTGTCTTTGACGTCTTGCGGGCTATTGGGATTAACGCGCTTACCTTCATTAAATGTGTGACTTATGATGATCATATCTGGATTCCATTTCAACCCATCTGCTTTAAGATATTCTAATTCCTGAGCAATAGAATATCCTATAACGCCTCCATTTATCACTTCAAAGTTTTTTTGATTTAAATTGGTATGCAGACGATTTTCTATGAGTTTGGCATACATTTCATCTTGTCCGACACCCCATCCATACGTGCAGGAATTTCCTAAAATCAAAATGCGATAAGTATTATTTTTTTTCTCAAAAGTAAATTCTCTATCCCGAAGGCCAGCTGAATTAATGTGAACTTGCTTGAGACCATATTTAGTATATGTGTCTTGGTTTGGCATCAGTCGCCAGATAAGATTTTGATCCGGCAAATAAGTTTCAACGTTGCCAAAACCCATGAACCTTAGAATAATTTCCATAGCAACCAGCGTTAGTAAAATACTAACAAACGCTATAATCAAGTTTTGTTTCCATCTTGATTTTTTGGGTGTCAAATCTTTTGCAATGCTCATTTAATTTCTAAATGTTAGATTCAATAATTTTGTGAATCGATAGGAAGTATCCATTGGATACGTAAATTAATATTGAAATTATGTTTATCGCGCGTCAATAAGTGATCAAAATTATAGACATTTTCGAAGCCTAATAGACCCTGAAGAGAAAGCTGAGTGGAATGTTGATACAAGGCGCTAATGGATAAAGAAAATGATTTTTCGACAACGCCCGACGGGAAGGGCAACTTGACAAACGTTGAATCTTCGAAATCATTGGATGCCAAATTGCGCTCGCCTTGTTTGGCGAAATTTGCATCCAAATCAAATATCCATTTACGCATTGGAAAATATTTGAAATGCAAATTCCATGATTCGCGGTCGTTTGCTTCATTTCCCAAACCTCGGCCTTCATACGTATACGACTGCCAGGGGCGTTTTTGTTTTACATTATAGGTATAACTGCCGACATTCTCGTATTGTAAAGTCCAATGTGTGTTCTGAAGAAGAATATCGTTGCCCTGAACGGCAAACAAAAACCCAAGTCGGTCTGATGAAGTCTTACGGTTCGGCGCAGGATCATTTGACCCGTCCAGAATAAAATCATCAATGAGTAGTTGACCCTTAAAATTGTATTGTCGCAGAGGAATAAAAAAGTCAAAAGCCAGGTTTTCATTGGCTTCTTTACCGTCGTTAGTTTGCGCATTCATAAAAATACTGAAAGGATTCATGTAAGAAAACTCAATAGATTGGTTGGGTCCCCCATAAACAACTGTTTCAGAAAATCCAAGATTGATGCCGTTATCGAACTTTAGGTCTAAGCGATGAGCAGAAAAAAAACGCTCTGCTGTTAGACCGCCGGAAGCGATCGAGTTTAGTTTTGCAAAAGTACTGTGAAAGGCGATGTGTTTCGTTTCAAAATTTAATCCAAATTGATCATAAGTATAAGGGTTATCGGATAAAATCAAACTTTGATCCGAAAAAGGAGCCCAATTGTGAGAAGCCCTGCCTATAAAAAAACCTAATTGACCAAATTTGAGTACCCCATAGCCGTCTTCCAACCGTGCTGCAACCCAATCCGCTTTTCGTCCGGAATAAGCTGGATCGCTAAGTAATCCATTGTCAATCCGACCACGCAAGGAAATGCCAAGATGATTCATGGTGTATGTGATTTCCGGGTTAACATAAAAGTCGGATTCAAAATGATTATCCTGGTAATAGTTCGAAGTTCCAGATGATGTTTTCACTGAGACGGCAACTTCCTTGTTATTATCAGAATCCAAAAAAGTAATCTCAGTTGCAAATTCTTTTCGCAGCAGTTCTATCCAATATTTTTCAGCCGGGGTAAGAGTTTCATTTTCGAGATTAATAAGTGCCTTTGCAAGATCGATTCTATTATAAGGTTTAATCGAATAATACAAATCCTTCAGGTAACCGCGATCCTGAAGCAGTTGAATGTAAGTGTACGCCCAATGATCCGTATACAACAATGTTGACCCCATGTTCTCAGATGAAGACGGTGATTTATCCTGGGCAATAACATGCAAACAGGAAAACAAAAAAATAAGAGATAAAAAATGGAGCGCTCTATTAATCATCTTTATCATTTCGACTAGCGGTGGACGTACTGTCTGCTTTCTTATCATCAGTATTTTCATCATCATCAACAGGCACTTTTGCGTAAGAAAGGAATCTTACAAAAACAAATGCGAACATGCCGACAAAAAACAATACCCCCATGATAAATTTATTAGACTTGTTAAACGCAGCAAACAAAAAAGCCATCGAAGCAAAGAACAAACAGATTACATAAAGTACGATTACGGTTTTCTGATGGCTATATCCGTAAGAAAGTAATACGTGGTGGATGTGTTCTCTATCCGCTGTAAAAATATTTCTCTTTGCCTTGGCACGCCGTACAATAGCAAGCGCAGTATCTAAAACAGGGTATCCTAAAGCTATAAAAGGAACTAAAATGGCGAAGCTTACAGCAGATTTTTGCGAACTGATCAGTCCTAGTGCCGCAAGGACGAGGCCTATGAACATGCTGCCCGAATCGCCCATAAATATTTTTGCAGGATAAAAATTATGCCTCAGGAAACCTAAAATACTACCGGTTAGTCCAAAGCTTAATAGTGCAACATAGGATTTATCCAAATATAAACCGATCAAAAAAATTGTCATGGCCACAATAAGAGACACGCCTGAAGCAAGCCCGTCTAATCCGTCAACAAGGTTAATCGCATTGATTACGCCAATAACCCATAGAACTGTTAACGGATAATTAAGCGCGCCAAGTTCAATGGCTCCGCCAAACGGATTTGATATGGCTTCAATATTGAAACCGAAAATAATAAGTATGATTGCGGAAGCAATTTGCGCGGCCAATTTGATCCAGGGACGTATGTTATAGATATCATCAACAGCGCCGACGATAACTATGAAAGTAGATGCAACCAGAAGCCCGAGGATATTCATTTCTCTTTCTTCGAAGAAACGCGGATAACCAAAGTAAGCGATGATCAATGATACGAAAAAACCGATATAGATGGCAACTCCGCCAAGCCGCGGAATTGCGCGGGTGTGAACTTTACGGGCGTCCGGTTTATCCAGAAACCCCCGCTCAATTAGCCTATCTTTTATGTAAGGCGTCAGAAAAAAAGAAATGCCCAATCCGGCTACAAATACAATAATGAATGCAATCACTCAGACCTCTGCTTGTTGTGTGGACGGTTCAGATCTCATCCCAAGATCGTCACCATGCCATGTAGCAGGAAAATGATAATCTGTATCTATTTTGAATATTTTTTTTATTAAAACCAATAATGCAAATTGGGGTAATGCCAGCATGCGAGGCGCCCTAAATGGCTGTTGAAACAGACGAAACAGCCATTCTAGATGTAATCGGAGCATCCATGCCGGCGGGCGGGGAACATTACCTGTTATGGCGTCAAAACTTCCACCCACGCCCATACACATAGGAATGACGATTGATGCCTGACGGGTTTTTGTTCGAATCATTTCTATCCAGTTCTCCTGAATTAATGCGCCCATGGCAACAAGAATAATATCAGGCTGAATGTTTATGATCTGAGAAAGGACGGACTGTATGTCATCATCATTTTTAAAATATCCGTTACGAATCCCAACAATGGCTGCACCGGCATAATCGCGTTGAAAAATATCCTTTGTTTTTTCAACAATAGCTTGTGAACTTCCAAGAAGGAAGACCCTATATTTATTTTCAGAGGCAAGTTTCATAATATCATACATTAAATCACATCCAGGAATCGTTGGGTATTTTGTCCCGCTAAATTGCGTCATGGCCCATGCAATTCCATAGGCGTCCGGGTAAAGCAGGTCAGCATTTGCAATATGTATTGCCAAGGCTTTTTCTTTGCGTGCGCGGCAGACTTTAATCGGGTTTAAGGCCATTAAGTGGTGAGAATCTTCTCGATTGGTAATCCAATTCGCCACCAATGTCAAAATTTCTTCACGTGATAAGGTGCTTGTGTGAAAACCTAATACGTTTATTGTCTTATTCGATTCAATCATCGACTTTTAAAGTTTTAATTCTTTTTTGTCCAGTCCACTTCGACGACAAAATTTCCGATGGCCAACGCATGAATCTTACTTTGCGCAAATGCAGTGATCGCTTCTTCCGGAGTTCGCACAATCGGTTCCTCATGCATGTTAAAACTCGTGTTAACCAATATGGAATGCCCTGTGAGCTTTTTATATTCCTTCAGAATATGATAATACGAACGGTTTATTTCTTCGGTTACAATTTGCGGCCTGGCTGTTTTGTCAACGTGAGTAATAGCGGGCGCCGTCTCTGAACATTTAGCAGTTACATTGTACGTGACGGTCATGAATTCAGCCGCATAACCGTGTTGTTTGTCGTAGTTGACCAAATATTCGTGCGCATCTTCTTTTAGCAGGACCGGAGCAAAAGGCATAAATTCCGTGCGGTTCAATTGTTCGTTCAGCCATGCATTAACCGTTCGATCCTGACAATGATACAAAATTGAACGATTACCAAGCGCGCGGGGTCCGTATTCCATTTTTCCGTTGAATCGTGCGACAATTTTCTTGTCGGCAAGAAGTTTTGCGATGGCGGCTTCGATGTTATCGGGGCGTGAGTATGTGAATCCTGATTTTTTTAGCGCAGTTTCAATTTCAGCCTCTGTATAATCCGATCCGAGATATACAGTTTGAAAACGATACGGTTTAAAATTGGAATGATTTTTTGCATAGATCTCGAACGCGGCGCCGGCCGCTAAACCTCCGTCACCCATGTTGGGGAAAACGTAAATTTCTTCAGCGTTTGTCTTTTCCCAAAGATCCTGGTTTAGCTTTACGTTTGCAAAGACTCCGCCGCTTAATGCGATACGTTTAGCGCCTGTTTTCTTGCACGCATCTACCGCGTATTGGCTTATCATTTCCTCAAAATGACGTTGAATGCCGGCAGCAACGTCCTCTCTAGAATAAGGTTTTAGTAATTTTTCGAGAATGCGAATTTCAGCCTGAAGCCAGCCTCCCTTGTTGACAAAACTGAATTTCTTAGAATCGTAAGAAATTCGTTTGGCAAAAATATCCTTGGTTGCGTCTGCATTGCCGAAAGCGGCTAATCCGGTGACCTTGCCTTCATGACGCAATGCTGTGAATCCCAATATATGCGTCAGGTAACAATAATAGAAGCCCGGAGAGTGATAGGCGGGAATTGAGTTGATTAATTGCATCTTACCGTCTTTGCAATCGTAAATGCGGGAACACCAACCGTCGCCGCTGGCGTCCAAAGTCAATGTCAAACAATCGTTCCACCCGGAAGTAAAATAGGCGCCCGTTGCATGAGAAAGGTGATGATCAACAAAATGCGTCGGAGCGGTGATGCTATGCTCTTTTAACTTATTCTCAATTTCAGACGTACCGCGAAAAATTGAGCTCTCAAAAACCTTTCGAGTAGCTTTTGTTCCAATCCCGGTGCCCATAAGTATTCCGGTGAGGGGCGTATTACTCAGTTCCGCAAAAAACGTTCTGAAAAAACCAACCGATTCATAACCGAATTCCAGAGGCTTTGCTCGCGTTGAACTTGTTCCGGCAATCGCAACGGCGTCAATTTGTTCAGCACGAATATTTGCCGATTGCAAGCACTCTGGAATCGATAAATCGGGGAAACCCCAATACATTTTTTTTCGGTTGAGGCGTTCTTCATTAATGGCCGTAACGATTTTTCCGTCAACGATAATGGCAGCACCTGCATCGTGTCCCGTGCTGAGTCCGAGAATAATCATGCAACTCCTTGATTCATTTTTTCATCATATACACAATAGGTGAGGGCATGGTACATCCATGCCTGCGACCATCGCATATAGGAAATCTTATTAGTAAAATATTTTCTTTTCTGAAAATAGAAAAAACCTTTTTCATCCTGCATATGCTGAATTACCCAATGCATCAATTTGTTTCGAATCGCCTCGGCCTGCGGATGAAAACGCTTTAATTTTGTAAGCGTTAGGAGGCCTTGTGCCGCGCTGTGAATATCAATCGGAAATACGCGATCGTGAAAATACTTCGGCGTACCGTTCTCAAGAAAAAAATGATTGATAAAAAAATCAAAACCTATAGTGAGATTTTTTTCAAACTCCTTGTCGCCGGTTGAATCAATAAAATGTTTCAGCGATTCCAAAACAAAACCGGTATGAAAACTGTCTATCCATTTCTGGATATTCGTCTCTGCATAATTCCATGAACCGTCGACTTTTTGATACTTCATAACGTATCCAACGGCGCGTTTGGCTGTTTGTCTTAATTGCTCTTCATGTGTAAAAGAAAAAACTCGGGCCAACAGCCCGGCGCCAAGAATATTGGCATTATGAACTTTTAACTGATCAATCGGGGTGTAGCTGAAACAAATAAAATCACCATCTTCTGACCAGTGCAAATCTTTCAAAATAAAATCACACGCTCCGCGAGCGACGCGTAAATAGTTCTCGTCTCCGGTTGCTTCGTATGCATCCAAAAAAGCATGCGCAACGTAGGACGTATTGACGATGGTCGGAGTGTATTTTGGAACGAAAAACACCCGGCTTTGCCAATCGAAATTATAACCCCAGCAATTCCCTGAATACCCTTTACTGGATAATTGAGATAATAATGTAGTCAAAAATCCGAGTTTTTTCAAATAGTTTTTATCGGATGTGACACTCCAAAGGTGGGATGTTGCTGATAATAAAAGGCCAAGACCTTTTGGATTGTAGCCGCGTGGCACCAATAAAAGGGGACGTAGGTTTAGGGGTAAAATTTTTAGGGCTTGAATGAACGCAATACGCAAGCTCTTGTTTTTGAAGGACAATGCAGATAATAGAGGGGAATTCAAGGCGTCATAACAGTCGTAACCTTGATATTTTTCCTTTTCGATATAATTTTCTAAAGAACGAAGAGAATCAAGCGCGATTTCCATTAATTTTTATTATAATTTGTGTAACTGCTCAGGTATGAAAAATTTAACCACGGAGACACCGAGAACACCGAGTTTCACGGAGTCATTCCTTTGGTAACGCGGCAAATTTTTCAGTAACCAAAGATACTAAATATTCTTTTATGTTTTCACAATGAAAATTGATTAACAATCCTTTGGGTTTTAGTGTCAATTTCAAATATGATAAAAGTTGAGCTTTATACAATGGAATCAACTGCTCGACGGCTTTGAGTTCAACAATGATTACATCGTTAACAAGCACATCCAATTTTAAGCTTCCGCCTAAATCTTTTCCCTTATAAATAACCGGAACATAAACCTGTGACTTTACCAACAATCCTGCGCTTTTCATTTCGTCAATGAGACAAGATTCGTAAACGGATTCAAGCAATCCGGGGCCAAGATGTTTATGAACTTCAATGGCGCAGCCTATTATCTTATAAGAAATCTCATTTATTGATTTCTGCGTAATCATTTTCTCTGTGTTTCTCAGTGTTCTCCGTGTCTCTGTGGTGAGTAGTTACGATTTTTCACGAAAAAGGGATTCCTGTAAGCTTTCCGTATGAATCCGCGATAACCCGTTGAGAAATTCTTGCCTATTATCAAGGCTGATATCCACCGGGATTCCCAATGACAAAGACTCAAGTATTTTTAAAGTAGCGATGGTTACATTTACAGATTCCTGCAGGGAAATAGGAGAAGGAGAGCCGGTCAGGACGGATTCGATGAAAACATTCAATGCA
>JAEUSJ010000410.1 GCA_016788215.1 bacterium
CTATTTAAATTATTTTCCTAGTTTGTGACAGTTTCATTTGCATTGTCTTTTTCTCAATTTCGTTTACCAGCCTCGCGGCACTTTCCCGCCTTGGCAAGGCGGGGGTCGTATTATTTTAGTTTGCAGTAAACTTGAATGTGGGGAGCGGTTTTAAGCGCCGATTTTTTCTATTTAAATTATTTTCCTAGTTTGTGACAGTTTCATTTGGATTGCCTTTTTCTCAATTTCGTTTACCAGCCTCGCGTACTATTTTAGTTTGCAGTAAATTTGAATGTGGGGGCGGTTTTAAGCGCCGATTCTCAAGACAAAACTCGATTAAGCTCCTCTTTTATCTTTTCAATTACTTTATTCATGTTCTCAAATAGTTCTGTATCACTAAATCTCAAAAATCGAATGTTAAATTCTTCAATGAAGACTTGTCGCCTTTCGTCATTTTTCCGCGCTTCTTCTGAATCGTGTGACGAACCGTCGATCTCGATCGCAAGCTTGGCTTCCGGACAATAGAAGTCTATTATGTAAGGCCCGACGCCGTGTTGACGTCGGAATTTAAAGCCGGATACTTGTTTGTTTTTTAATTGTGACCACAAGAGCCTTTCAGAACGCGTTGCGTGATTTCGCAGATCGCGTCGTTTATCAGTTTGAGTTGATTGATTATAAAGTGTACCCATAGTCGTTAGAGATTCTATTTTATGTTTGTCAACCGCCCCCTTGTCTCCCCCGCCTTGCTAAGGCGGGGGTCGTACTATTTGGGGGTTGTTGAAAAATTAATATTGGGGGCGGTCGCTTCACTGCCCCGGCGGCAGATCGGGATCGGGAATTTTACTCACGCCGCCTTTTCCGCCTCCGCCAAGCAGAACCGCCGCGCCGCCGCCTAGAACTGCTGCGCCGCCTATAACATACCATAGCGTCTTATTGGATTTCTTAGTTCCGGCCGAAACGGTTTTTTCTTTTTCGGCGAGTTCTTTCGCCGCTTTGGCTTTTGCTGCTTCATCCGCCATGCGCTTTTGATACGCTGAGGAGTACTCCAATTTAGCATCGATTTTCTGATCTGAATTGAGTTCGATTTCTTTTGAAAAAGTGGTGTAGTCGGCGGAATTTGCCGTAACCGTGACAGAGTGCCTGCCTTCGCTCAGAGAAAGCTTGAGTGACTTTTGCCCAAC
>JAEUSJ010000411.1 GCA_016788215.1 bacterium
CGGCTGCGGACAGTTTGATCACCATGCGCCTGAAAGAAAAACCCGATCATCCGAAATATTATTTCCTGAAATCATCTATGCTTTTCCATGCGCGCTATTTTTATGCGACACAAGCTAACCGCGATTCGATCAAGAATTTATTCGGCGACTATTGCCGCCAGACTATACGCCTAGCGGAAAAGCTTCCTCCTACTACCGAAAATAAATTTTATCTCGGCTCCGCTCACAGCTACCTCAGCCGCGTGCATATCATGAATCAATCCTTCACCGACGCTTATTTTGACGCGGCAACGGGTGAGGATTATCTCGAAGACGTGATCGAGGAGAACCCGGAATTCTATGATGCTTACCTCAACCTTGGCGTTATGCAATATTTCATCGCAACCCGAACAAATTGGTGGCAGTCTGGCCTGGCTTTCCTAAGCGGTATGTCCGGCAATAAGGAGGATGCGCTGAAGCAGCTACGTCTCGTTCATGAAAAAGGCGCGTTCAATAAGAACGAGGCGGGTTTCATACTCACTCAGCTTTACCAGTTCTTCGAGAACAGCACGGAGAATGCGCGGGTTTACGGGCAGTGGTATCGGGATAACTTTCCCAACAACTTTTTCATGGAACGGCAATACAACATCATCGCATTAACCGATCTTATTGCGGAACGCGGCGTCCGGTATTTTGAATCCAATATTGATTCGCTCGCGGCCAAATACACTTTGACCAATGCGGGCCCTCTGAATGGAGTCGGTTACCGCCTGATCACGGATAATAAGACCGAGGACGCGTTGGTCATCTTCCGCGCAAATATAAAACTGTTTCCGGAAGTGGCCAATTGTTACGACAGTTACGCCGAAGCGAATGCGCTGCTCGGAAAAAAAGATGAAGCCATAAAATATTACTCGCTTGCGTACGACAAAACGTTTACAGATAAAACCCTTAATGAAGAGTTCAAAAAAACGCTTCAAACGGGCATTGAGGACAAATTGAAAGAGCTGAGAAAGTAACCGGTTTTTCGTAATATTCACTCGCGAACTCGGGTTTCATTTCAAATCCGGAAATACAAATGCGTGTGCCTTCGCAAATGCAGTTCTTGTATTCAGGGTATTTGGCCTTGGAAAAACGCCGAAACTGAAACGGAGTTCGCGATATCAATTC
>JAEUSJ010000412.1 GCA_016788215.1 bacterium
CTGAATTGTCCTGCAATGCTTTGATTACAAACCCGATATGTTCGTCCAGATCGATTAACAACTCAACAGCTCCACGCCTAATATCGTCGCGATTCACTTTAGCGGCAAACGCTTTATCCTTCATTTTCTTCCTAACGGATTTAACCTCCACTTCTTTCACGCTTCTGGACGGGCGCACATACGAAACGGCCGTAATGAAACCGCATAATTCATCGCATGCGAATAATGTTTTCTCAAGTAGCGAATCCCGGGTGACGCCCGTATAGTCCGCGTGCGACATGATCGCGCGCCGTATATCGTCCGGATAGCCTTTTTCTTTAAGAATAGCATTTCCTTTGTACGGATGGCCGTCGGGATCCACAGGATCGGGGAACATCTCGTAATCAAAATCGTGGAGCAGCGCCGTTACGCCCCACTTTTCTTCATCCTCACCGAACTTTTTGGCGTAGGCACGAACGGCCGTTTCTACCGCCAGCGCGTGTTTGCGTAAACTCTCGCCTTTAGTGTATTCACACAGTAATTGCCATGCATCGTCGCGTGTCATACTATTCCTTTCGTTGGTTAGGCAATTCAGGAAAAATTCTATTGCTTGCCATCGAATTATATGAGAAGTTTAGAATATGATGGCCGATATAATACTCGTCATTCATTTGTTGTATGTGAGCTTCGTCATCGGCGGTTTAGGCGCGATTTGGCTCGGCGCCTATTTCCAATGGGAATGGATAAGGAATTTTTGGTTCCGTGTGATTCACCTGGTTGCCATTGGTTTTGTAGCGCTGGAATCGATTTTCGGCGTCGTTTGTCCGCTCACCGAATGGGAAAATAAATTCCGCCAATCAAGCGGCGGTTATGAAACCAGCTTCATGCAGCATTGGATCCACAAAATATTATTCTATCATGCCGCAGAAGAAGTGTTCACGGTTATATATGTACTCTTTACGCTGCTGGTAGCAGCATCGCTTGTTTTTGTCAGGCCCCGAATGCCGTAACTATCGTGCACTTATTATATTGAATCCTGCCGCTTTCTTTAACCGGTTCATCACAGCCAAGCCCAGCCCATTTTCCGGAAGCGATTCGATAAGTATAAGTTCCATTTTCTTATCGTCCATGTGGCGCAGCACACGAAATAAATTTTTTGAAATCT
>JAEUSJ010000413.1 GCA_016788215.1 bacterium
CGAAGAAATTCTTATTTAGGATATGTAAATACGCTAGAGTGTTTGTTCTATGATTTAAAGAGGAGGTCTTTATGAAAATCGTTGTTTTCATCGTTGCTTTAATTAGTTGGGTTCTCCCGCTTCAGGGGCAGGATCTTTATCGGAATGAAGTGTTTTTCGGGTTAGGATGGGCGAAGTCATACGAGAAGAGTATATTCAATTTGTCACCCGACGCAAAATCGTCGCCGGAACTTGCTATTAATATTGCTTATCTCTACCACGTCAAAGAGCATCTAGCTGTTGGTTTTCATATTTATGGTTTTAGCGAAACGACGCCGAAATATAACGTGGACGGTGACAACGTGACCTTTGATCTGTCTGCCTTTAATCTGGGCGTTCAGGCGCGGTATATTTTTATGCGCGGTTCCATTGAGCCGTACGGTTATCTCTCGCTTAACTTAGCCAGCGGTTCGGCTGAGAATAAAAAGACCGGCACATTGAACTACAACGGATTCAGTTATGGCGGCGGCGTAGGTTTGAATAAAAGGGTAACCGAAAAAGTTTACGCCTCGCTGGAAGCGCTGACATCGTTTGGCAGTGCTAATTGGAAAGAAAGGCCGTTCATTAATTCATCGGGCAAAAAATTTAATCCGGCGATGACAGCGGTGGTTGTAAATATTTCTTATCGCTGGGGCTTGATGAAATAAAACTCAAACAGAAAACGATACCTGAATAAAAAAAGAGCCATGTCCTTCGACATGGCTCTTTACATTAACAGAAGTTAAAGTGACAGTTAGTTAAAACATATACCGCACGCCTAACTGAACACGCCAACGTGAGAGGATGCTCGGGTCGTTCACAAATGTTTTCTTCGGTCCTACGAACTGGAACACCGGTTCGCCGCCGCCATCAAAACGTGTGAGTTGCAGAGGGTTAGTCGCTGAAGAGCTGGCAACTTTACGCACACCTAAGTGCGAGTTAAGGAAATTACCCAAGTTTAAAATATCGAAGCTGACCTGCATGGTATGCGTCCGCGTTTGGGATTTGAATCTGAACTCCTGCATTAATTTCAGGTCGATGTTGCTGTACCAAGGGTTGACTGCGCCAAATCGTTTTGCGATTTTCCCGCGATTCTTGCTCAAATAGTCATCCTGCTCAATAA
>JAEUSJ010000414.1 GCA_016788215.1 bacterium
TTCCGACCGCAACCCGTTGGCGCTGTCCGCCGGAAAGTTCCCGTGGTTTATTTTTTAAATGATCCGACAGCTGCAATAATTCCGAAGCATAGCTGACCCGTTTTACTATTTCGTCTTTTGGTACACGGTTAATTTTTAATCCGAATGCCATATTATCAAAAACGTTCATGTGCGGATAAAGCGCGTAATTCTGAAAAACCATGGCAATGTCACGGTCTCTGGCCGGCAGAGAATTAATGACACGTCCGTCTATTCGTATATCCCCTTTGGTAATTTCTTCAAGCCCTGCAATCATTCGTAAAACGGTAGTCTTCCCGCAGCCCGAAGGGCCGACTAATACCGTTATGCTTTTGTCCTTCACTTCAAAACTCACCTGATCGACCGCCAGTGTGTTCTTATCTTTCGAGGTGTATATTTTGGAAACCGATTGAAGGTCGACGGAGGCCATACGCTGTTAATTTAGGGCTGATCAGAGGCTGCCGAAAAAATATCCAACTGCGTTCGTCGTTTTTCAGCATAACTATTCTGTTTTGATTTTTGTTGATTACGTTGTTCTATGATGTGAATGTCCGAAGTAAAATCGTTCAGGAATCGTTCTATATGTTGTAACACTTTTTCAGGTTTTACGCCGGCCAATATTTGACGATGCACATCCAAAATATGATCCGCCATCACAGCCGCCTCACGTTCCTCAAGTTCGATCCTGGTTTGAATAAACTGAACTACTTTATTTTTTAGCTCGTCCATTTACTTTTCGCTCGCTAGCAGTTTTTCTATAATGTCAAGGGTCGAAATTCCGTCCGCTTCGGCATTGAAATTCGTCACCAATCGGTGACGCAAAACCGGCTTGACCACCGCTTTAACGTCGTCCAGATCCGGAGTAAAACGGCCGTCCAGAATGGCCCGCGTTTTAGCGCCCAATATCAGATATTGTGATGCCCGCGGCCCTGCACCCCAACTGACCCAATCATTTATGAATTTAGGCGCTTCGGCCGATTTAGGCCGCGTACGTGACACCAGGTTGACGGCATATTGAATAATATTATCCGCAACCGGTACCTTGCGAACCAGATTCTGAAAATATACGATCTCGTCGGCGGACAAAACTTTATGTAATTCATA
>JAEUSJ010000415.1 GCA_016788215.1 bacterium
AGCGTTTGGCCTATCTTATTCACCGTGCCGCTTGTGGCCGGAATCAATGCCACCTTTCCGATCAGTTCATTTCCATAAATATTGAAATGATCAATTTTCCAAGCGGAACTGAGATAGATATATTCCGCAATGACTTTCCCGTTCGCGCCAAGCATGAATATCTTGCTGGAGTCCTGCGTCGTACTCCCGCTCTTGCGTAAAAACTTGGTTCTCTGCCCACCGGCGTCATACGCGATATGAATGACCTTGCCGCTATTCAGATACATCTTGATCGGCATATTGCGGTAGTCGTAGTCAAAATTGCCTTTCAGTTTATCCCTCGTCATGTTCCCGTTGGCATCGTAATAGAACGAATCCGCCAATGCGCCGGTCACATATTTGAGTCGGTTGGGTTTGGCCGCGTCATACGCATAGGTGATCGGTGTAGCCGATGCGCTGTTCAGATGGCGCGTTAAGGCGGTGATATTCCCGTTGGCATCATAGCCGATAGTTTTTTCTGAAAAAAGATTCCCGCTATAGTTGGCATCGGTGAGCCGGTTGGCTTTGTCGTAAACGTAGTTATACGCATATTGCGATTGTCCGGAAACGAGAGATGCGGATGCGGCGATATTTCCGTTGAATCTGGGATTGATTCCCACGGTATCGTATCCTAAGCTCATGGCAAACTTATCTGTACCGATATTATTCACATCGTTGATATATTTCAGCCAGTCTCTTGAGTTATAAGTATAATCCACTTGCTGAATATTGTTTCCCAGTTTGGTCGTCAAAATTTTCCCGCCGTGATTATTATCATAGTCGTAAGCGGCTTCTCTTACGGCGGTGGCTCTGTTATTTGTTCGTGATGAAAACACCGAATCTAATCTTGATAAATTATCATACTTGAACCACTGATAGAAACTCTCCGCGGCCACCCCGTCCTGATACATCGTCTTGAGTACACGCCCCGATGCATCGTAATAGTACTGAAATTTTTTGGATTGCGCAAGTTCCGGAATATAGACATAGCGTAAATTGACGCGGCCGTATTTATCATACACGTAGGCTTCTTCCGGCCAGTTATTGGAATTGGCGTCGAAGATCTTCGTTCGCGTCAGCCGCGTCTTGGGAGA
>JAEUSJ010000416.1 GCA_016788215.1 bacterium
GGTATCGCGCGATAAGTGCGCTATTGAGATTTCCGCTGAAGCAGGACTTGCGCACATAATCCTCAGGAGAGGATATCATCGCAAGGCCAAAAATTCCGTGGACCTTTTCGACGAGATTACAAATCAGAAAATTAAAGAAACCCTGTTGGATTCGCACGACCGCATTATTCATATCACGCTGATGGACGAATCGGAACTGATGATAGAATTATTTGGTACAGTGAATGTGTATCATTTAGATAAAATAAGCGTTGTTAAAAACTCTTTCAAAGATTCGAAGTCGTATACCGGACATGTTCTTGAGGAAAGGCCCGTTAAGGATATTCACCAAATAAACATTAGTGATTTCTCCGATTTTTCTTCACATATCAGGACGCCGGACGAATTCAGTGCAAAACTCTCTGAAGGACTCGGACATCTTAATAAATTCCTCGCCATGGAATGCCTGCATAGCGTAAGCGGGCGGCAGAAACCCTATGACGCGCTTCAAAACATTATCCTGCGTTTGGAAACAGAGAAACCCCGTATTTACTGGATTCATGATGAACCAAAATTATTTTCATTGATTCATCTTGCCCATTATTGTGAAAAGCATCCTGAAATCAGAGAAGAAATATTTGATTCGGTCAACGATGCGGTGCAAATCTATATTGCAAGGAAAGTAGCATTCCGCCAAAAGGAAAAAAAACTGCAGGAACTTTTGCGTGCAATTAAAATTCGCATTAAGAAGAATCAATCGCTTGCCGCGTCATTAGCGGAGGAGCGGCGGGAAGCCGAGGGATTCGAACTGCTTGAACGGAAGGCGCATTTGCTCAATCTGCATGTACCTGAAATTCGGCGCGGCATGCGCGATATAACGGTTCAGAATATCTACGTTGAAGACCAGGCTCCTATAACTATTGAGCTGAATCCGGAGTTGACGCCGCAAAAAAACATTGAGTATTATTTTTCACTATCTAAGAAGATGAAAAGTTCTGTCAAAAAAGTCGGCGATCGCATCCAAGTACTCGTCGATGAAATAGAAAAATTTGAGTTTTTAAAAAAGGAATTTGAGAACGGCGAAACACGCGATTGGAAGAAAATTGAGAAAATATATGATGAGTTTGTTC
>JAEUSJ010000417.1 GCA_016788215.1 bacterium
AACCGCGTAACGAGTGGATTCGCCTGCTTTTAAAAAAAGGGGTTAAAATAAACGGCTGTATTGATATCAGCGACGGGTTGTCTTCGGATCTCGGCCATTTATGCAGGGCGAGCAAAGTCGGTGCGGAATTAGAATTGACGCATATCCCCGTTCATCCCGAAACGCTAAGAGCGGCACAACTAAAAAAAGATAATATTCTCGACTACGTTTTACACGGCGGTGAGGAATACGAACTGTTGATGACCTTTACGCCGGAGAATTTCAAGAAAGCCAAACGAATTTTGGGAAGTAACATAACGGCGATAGGAAGAATAACCGCTTCTCGTATGATCAGCGGAGTCAGCAATAATAAAAAACAAAAAATCGAATCAAGAGGATTTAAACACTTTTAAATCAGGAATACATTATGGAAACAACATTCGAAATAGGATTATCGGACAGCCGCGTAAAACAGATTCAGGATTCCCTTCAAACGTTGGGCCTTGACGGATGGTTATTTTACAGTTTTCGTAAGAATAATTCTATCGCACAAAAGATTCTTGTTCTGCCGGAACATCTGACACAGATGAGGCGTTTTTTTTATTACATTCCTGCGAAGGGCGTGCCGCAGAAGCTGGTTCACGGTATCGAGCGAGGAACATTGGATACGCTGCCCGGCGACAAGATGATCTATTCGAGCTGGCGTGAACTTGAAGATGCGCTCAAGAGAATGGTCCGCGGCGGCAAGAAAGTCGCGATGGAATATTCACCGGAAGCAAATATCCCGTACATCTCGATCGTAGACGCCGGCACGGTCGAACTCGTTAAGAAGACAACCGGCGCGGAAGTAGTTTCCTCAGCTGACCTGATCCAGTACTTCGATTCAATATGGGATAACGAACAGCTTGAACTTCACCTCGAGGCCTCCCGTGCATTGATCACGTTCGTTCATGAAGCGTTTGCGGAGATCAAAAATAAACTCAAATCAAAACAAAAAATCACGGAATATGATGTACAGCAATTCATACTCAAGCGCATCCACGATCATGGCATGACAACCGAACATTTTCCAAATTGTTCCGTTAACCAGAATTCCGGCGATCCGCATTATGAACCGACTAAAGATGT
>JAEUSJ010000418.1 GCA_016788215.1 bacterium
TCCGGCTGATTTTTAGCCCACGACACCATTCCGCCGATCGTTTCGGTCATATATCCGTTATTCTGAAATTGCGGTTCCGTACCGTAACCGATCTCCACTTCGCCCGCATCATTAGGCTCGCCGGTAAAAAGAAGTCCGGCGACCCTTTTGTTTTCCGATTTTGAAATGACCGTCCATAACGTGTAATATAAATAATTCTTATTCGGATCGCCCACATTAGGGAGAATCGATTTCTCAAATGCGTCCGCCAGTTCCGGCGACATGCTTCTTGGTGAACGGTTCAGTTCCAATTCGTCCTCCCATGAGTAATCCGCCTTCACGTATTTGTTTAACTGTTCCAATGTCAGCGGTATGATCCGGAGCCGATCCGTTTCAATAATCACAGCTTAATTTCCCCAATCGTTAAACAGCCCGTGATCTTCGATCCCGAGTAAATTTAGTACTCGACCCGTTATAAAATCCGCCAGGTCGTCCAGCGATTGCGGTTTCTGATAAAACGCCGGCATAGCCGGAACGATCATAGCGCCTGCCTGTGAAAGTTTAAGCATATTTTCTATTTGAATGCTATTCATCGGCGTCTCGCGCGGCACGACGATCAGCGGAAACCGTTCTTTGAGCGCGACATCGGCGGAACGTTCGATCAAATTGGCCGCCGCTCCGTGCGCCACGGCAGACATTGTTTTCATGGAACACGGCACGATCACCATACCGAGCCTGCGGCCGGAACCGCTCGCCATCGGCGCGGAAATGGAATCATTGGAGTAGGTTTTGATGCGGCCTTTCATGACGGCTGCGCCGAATCGTTTCTTTAAAAATTCCGATATATCTTCTTTTTCAAGATTGGCATCCATTTCAACTTTAAATGTGATCTTGCCCGCATCCGAAACGATAAAGTCCACCTCGAATGTATTCATCATCAAATACCGCAAGAGCCTTACCGCATAAAGCGCGCCGCTCGCTCCCGTCACGGCAACCGTTAACCGTTTATTCATATCGATCTGTTTCTTAAATTATTCAATTAAAATATATGCTTATCGGGTTTACTCACATACGTCATGGTGAGCCCTTCGGCAGGGCTCAGGACAAGCTTGTCGAACCATGACCA
>JAEUSJ010000419.1 GCA_016788215.1 bacterium
GGCTTTGCAGGGTTTGGATTCAGCAAGCCGTCACCCAACAGGGAGTGGATTGTATCATCGTCAATCCGGCTGACGTTTCCCAAACCGACAAAGAAAGTGTGAATAAAATGATCGCATTTGATACCCGTGCGAATGCCTTGCGCAGTGGTGTAATCAAAGGAATTTACGTGCCCCAAGCTCAGAAATTAGAAGACCGGACCCTGGTGCGTATGCGCCAATTGTTTGTCAAAAAGCAGACGCGCTCGAAGAATCAGATTGTCAAAGGACAAAGCGATTATCCCGTAAATTACTGGCGCGAATTGTTACGTATTGCGAAATGAAAAGTCATATCTTACGGACGCCATCGGACAACTAACTTTTTTTGGTGGTGACTTTTAACATAAAAGAATGGCACAAGTAAATCATTCTAACTGCAAAGGGCGAAAAGTTAACTATAAGGTTTATCTGCTCACTTTTGTTAGAAGGTGACTTTGCAGCGTTGGCGCTTTAATGATCGTTAATACTCAAACCTTCAGGTTTACAACAGCCTATGACACCCGAAGAACATCAATCGATGAAAAACTATCTCCTCAGTTCCGACTCGGAAACAGTATGGAACGGGACGGTGAGAAATTTTACATTCGCAAATGTCAGCGCAATGTTCATCTGGTTTGGAACCGTTTTGTTAGGATCGAATATGGATATATTTGTTTGGCTGAAGATATTGGCCGTATGCCTTTCAGTGACCTTTTCAGGCTGGATCGCCGATCGATGTTGGTATTTTTTTGTTGCTGAAAAATTCGATAAACCTTTCTCAATAAGGGCTTATGCCAGTCGGTTGCCTTTTTTCTTTTTTTTATCCGGAATATTATTTACAATGTCGCTGTTATTAGTTCGATGGATCGATTGGATGCAGACACTGCAGTACATTTTGATCGGCGGATGTGTCCAGTTGGCGATCCAGATTCCGCTTCAGTGGTTTTTATTTAACCGCCTGCGGAAATTAAGTTTAACCAATTTGTAGAAAAGGAGTATAACAGTTGAGCGCGACAGTACACCACGTCATTATTATCGGTTCCGGCCCTGCGGGTTTGACTG
>JAEUSJ010000041.1 GCA_016788215.1 bacterium
GCCGCCCATTCCGGATTGAAAAAAATCGAAGATCAATTGAAATATGCTTTAACGCAGATCAAGGGCGCTTATTCGCTGGTGTTGTTAACCAAGGATAAATTTATCGCGGCGCGAGATCCTAATGGAATCCGCCCATTGTGCCTTGGTAAATTAGGCGACGCAACCGTCGTAGCCAGCGAGTCTTGCGCACTCGACATCATTGACGCGGAATATATTCGGGACGTCAAACCGGGCGAATTTATTGTTGTAGATGAATCGGGCATGCGTTGCGAAATGTTATTTAGTGAGCCTCGGCAGCCGGCGCATTGTATATTTGAATTCGTCTATTTTTCCCGTCCGGACAGCAAGATCTTTGGCGATAATGTAGACAAGGCCCGGCGAAAATTAGGCAAACATTTGGCAGAGGAATTTCCGGTCGAGGCCGATATTGTCATCAGCGTTCCCGATTCGAGCAACACCGCGGCCGTCGGTTATTCACGACGAACCGGAATCAAGTTTGAATTAGGTCTGATACGAAATCATTACGTCGGAAGAACGTTTATTCATCCGGTTCAGTCTATGCGCGATTTGAAAGTAAAGGTCAAGTTCAACGTCGTCGAAGGCGTATTGAAAGACCGGCGAGTCGTGGTAATCGATGATTCCATCGTTCGTGGAACCACTCTAAAACCTTTAATTGCGATGATTCGCAAAGCCGGCGCAAAGGAAGTGCATGTTCGGATCAGTTCCCCTCCCGTCAAATCACCGTGTTATTACGGCATGGATTTTCCGACCAAAGAAGAATTGATCGCCAACAAAATGACGAAAGAAGAAATCTGCGTGAATATCGGCGCCGACAGTTTAGAATATCTTACCCTAGAGGGCTTAATGGCGTCCGTTCCTAACGGCGAACACAATTATTGTACAGCCTGTTTCAGCGGGAAATATCCCCTGCCTGTGAATGAAGAAGCTGACAAACTGCAATGTGCGCCGCCATTAGAAAAAAGTTCAACCCACTAATACCTCAGATTACCGCCAATGGGTTTTTTAAAAGACAAAGTTGTTGTTATTACCGGCGGGGCAAGCGGCATAGGCCGTGTCAGCGCAAAAATATTTGGAGCTGAAAACGCTAACGTAATCGTGTGGGATTTAAAAACAGAAAAAGTATCTGATGAAATCCATATATACAACGTAGATGTCCGTAACAGCGATTCCGTTCAAGAAGCAACAAGAATTGCCATTGAAAAATTTGGACAAATAGACGTTCTGATCAACAACGCAGGCATTACGCAAGATGCGTCTTTACTGAAAATGAGCGACCAACAATGGCGAGATGTTTTAGATGTCAATTTAACCGGCGTATTTAATTGTACTAAATCCGTCGCACCTCACATGATTGAAGAAAAATTCGGACGAATTATTAACACTTCTTCGGTAGTAGGACTTTACGGCAATTACGGTCAGACCAATTATGCAGCCAGCAAAGCCGGTGTGATCGGTATGACGAAGGTCTGGGCGCGTGAACTTGCCCCAAAAGGTATTACAGTCAATGCGGTTGCGCCTGGATTCATTTCAACCAATATGATGAAAACGATTCCTAAAAAAATTTTAGATACGATTATCGAAAAAACACCGGTTGGACGTCTGGGAATACCTGAAGATGTTGCCAATGTGTACCTTTTTCTTGCCTCCGAAAAAGCCTCCTTTATCAATGGCGCCGTTATCAGCGTTGACGGGGGCTACGTTGGATGATCAGCTATTCCACCCAATCTGCTATAAAAAGATTGGTGTCGCGCGTGCCGTTATTATTTCGATTGGATGAAAATACAAGTTTCTTTCCGTCCGGCGAGAACATAGGGAACGCGTTGAAAATGCTTTCCGTAGTAATTTGTTCCAGCCCGGTGCCGTCCACATTGATCGTAAACAAATTAAAATTATAACCCCGCGGCGCATTATAATTAGATGAAAAGATGATCTTCTGACCGGACGGGTGAAAAAAAGGAGCCCAGTTCGCCTTGCCCAAATGCGTGATCTGTTTCATCTCTGAGCCGTCTATATTACAAATAAAAATTTCCATCTGCGTGGGAGCAACTAATCCTTCTGCCAGAAAATCTTTGTATTCCTTCACATCTTCTTCCGTCTTAGGCCGAGACGCACGGAATACCAGCTTCTTTCCATCCGGCGAAAAAAAAGCCCCGCCGTCATAACCTAATTCGTGTGTAACTTGTTTAAGATTATTCCCATCAATATCCATGGTCCAAAGTTCCAGGTCACCGGAACGAGTAGAGGTAAAAACGATTTTGTCGCCCTGGGGTGAAACGGTTGCTTCCGCGTCATAACCGGGTAAGTTGGTAAGCTGTGCAACAATTTCACCTTTGAGGTCGGCAACAAAAATATCGTACGTGTCATAAATCGACCACAGGTACTTTCCGCCCTGATGCGGCGATGGCGCAGGGGGACAGGCTTTCCCGCCCATGTGGGTTGACGCGTAAATAATTCGTTGGCCGTCTTTCAAAAAGTAGGAACAGGTGGTACGTCCTTCCCCGGTACTTATCAATGTAGGTTTGTATGAGCTATCGCCTGCGGCCTTATCAATATCCAAAACAAAGATTTGGTCACATTGCAGATTCCATTTCGGATTATTGCTTTGCAGGGTCAGGCTTTTCCCGTCGAAACTGAAATACGCTTCGGCATTGTCTCCACCGAAAGTCAATTGACGCAGATTTCTAAAATGTTTTTCTGACGGGCCTATCAATGAATCGCGTGTTTGACAAAATAAGTTGGAGGCTTGAATCAAAGAAAAAATAGTCGCAAGGCAAATCATTACTCGTTTCATAATTTCGTATCCTGTATTATAATTGTGTAAAAATGCTTGCAAAATTACCTACATACTTAAACACTATCAAGCAGTTTCTGCATCCAATCACAATTGAACCGATTGACCGGGATTCAGTGCCTGCACTTTGATGCCGAGCGGCTTAATTTTGTTAATAAACTCTTTAGGATCGGCTTTGATAATATCGAATGTGTTATAATGCATCGGTATGACCATCCTGGGCTTCAATAAACTAACAGCCTTAACCGCGTCCGGAATTCCCATGGTAAAATTATCTCCGATCGGAAGGAGCGCGAGATCGATTGGATTCATCTCACCGATCAACTGCATGTCCATAAAAAGGCCCGTGTCGCCGGCGTGGTAAATAGTTTTTCCATCCATCATGATCAGACACCCCGCCGGGGTCCCGCCGTACGTTCCATCCGGAAACGACGACCCGTGCCACGCAGGCGTCAACTTGATTTTCCCGAATGCAAAATCGTGTGAACCTCCGATATGCATTCCGTGTGTTGTTACGCCGCTTTTCTCACAATATTGTGTAATTTCAAAATTCGAAATGATGACCGCACCCGTTCTCTTCGCAATCGGAATCGTATCACCCAAGTGATCGCCATGTGCATGTGTAACAATGATGAAATCAGCTGTGATATCCGACGCTTTATTTTTTGCAGCGGGATTACCCTCCAAAAAAGGATCTATTAAGAGATGGTAAGCGTCTTTTTGAATCAACCATCCCGAATGGCCTAAAAATGTTAATTGTATCATGGTGTATCTCCTTATTTTAGCAGAAGAAAAGAATTTTCTTCTCCACTAACAAATTTAGTCAATTCTAAAAAAGGCGTCCACCTAATTATGCAAAATAATTTCTATACCGATCATTTATCTTGATTATAGTTATTGACCATTCTATATTTTTGACCAATTGAACCAATCAGCGAGGTCCGCCCGCGCTTTCAGCAAATGACCTTTCTTTAAATATGCAATCCATTCCATCTGAATCAGCAAGGAGTTATGTTTATGAGTGATCATGCTACACAAACTGTTAAAGGATTACCGACCAACGCGTATACCGATTTAAAACCCGGCGAAGAATATAAGCCCATCATGTCGCCCCTTCAGGTCTACCCGGAGGTAAATTTCCGTTCTGTTTTCTGGGGTTTACTTATGGCCATGCTGTTCTCCGCAGCCGCCGCCTATTTAGGACTGAAGATCGGACAAGTATTTGAAGCAGCTATACCGATTGCCATTATCGCCGTTGGCCTATCTGCAGCGGCTAAACGAAAAAACGCTCTGGGCGAAAATGTCATCATTCAGTCGATCGGCGCAAATTCCGGTGCCGTAGTTGCCGGCGCAATTTTCACGATACCCGCTTTGTATATTCTTGAATTGAACGTGGAGTTCTATCAGGTGTTTTTCGCATCACTTTTTGGTGGCTTTCTTGGAATTTTATTTCTCATACCATTCAGAAAATATTTTGTAGCGGAAATGCATGGCAAATTTCCATTTCCTGAAGCGACGGCGACAACGGAAGTTCTCGTCGCAGGTGAAAAAGGCGGTAATCAGGCTAAAGTGCTTGTCATAAGCGGTATCATCGGCGGCATTTATGATTTTATAATCGCTTCATTCGGCTGGTGGAGCGAAGTATTCACTACGCGCGTATTACCTTATGGCGACGTAATAGCCGACAAAATGAAACTGGTATTCAAAGTTAACATCGGTGCGGCAGTAACCGGATTAGGCTACATCATCGGCTTAAAATATTCGGCCATCATCGCTGCCGGTTCGTTTGTGTCGTGGTATGTGATCATCCCCGCTTTGTATCACGTCGGCAGTGGGCTTACAACGCCGCTGGGCGCCAATGTCACCAAACTAATCAGCGATATGTCGGCTGAAGAAATTTTTAGAAATTACGTTCGCCATATTGGCATCGGCGGAATTGCGATGGCCGGAATCATAGGCATCATTCGTTCGTCCAAAATTATTAAATCGGCATTCGTATTAGGTTTTAAAGAAATTGTTGGAAAAAAAGTGGACATGGACAGCCGTGTGAGAACGCAGAGAGATTTGTCGATGAGCATCATTGCCATCGGCATCGTAATGACCGCAGTCATGATTTTCATTTTCTTCCAATTCGGCGTCGTTCATAATATAACGCATGCGATGGTAGGGCTTCTTATTGTACTGATCATTTCGTTCTTATTCACCACCGTTGCGGCTAATGCGATCGCAATTGTCGGAACAAACCCCGTTTCGGGCATGACTTTGATGACGTTGATTATTTCTTCCTTCGTACTTGTTTCCGTTGGACTCACAGGCGATAACGGCATGATCTCAGCGCTGATCATCGGCGGCGTGGTTTGTACGGCCTTATCATGCGCGGGCGCATTCATCACTGATTTAAAAATAGGCTATTGGTTAGGCTCTTCTCCATACAAACAGGAATCATGGAAATTTGCCGGTGTGTTGGTTTCTGCTGCAACGGTCGGTTGGGTCATGTTAATATTAAATGAGACGTACGGCTTTAGTGGACCTAACGCACTGGTTGCGCCCCAGGCTAACGCTATGGCAGCGGTGATTAAGCCCTTAATGACCGGACAGGCAGCGCCCTGGATGCTTTACGTTGCCGGCGCATTTATGGCGCTGGTGCTTACTATGCTCGGCGTTCCCGCATTGGCTTTTGCGCTCGGCATGTATATTCCATTGGAATTAAATACGCCGCTCGTATTCGGCGGACTTATTGCACATTTTGTTTCCACGCGCAGCACGGATGAAAAACTCAATACTGCGCGTCGTGAACGCGGAACATTGATCGCATCCGGATTTATTGCCGGCGGCGCCTTGCTTGGTGTGATCAGCGCTATATTACGTTATCTCGGCTTCAATTGGGTCGACCCCGAATGGGCAGAATCACATTCTGCAGAATTACTGGGCGGCGTGATGTTCCTCGGCATCCTTGGATATATGTATTGGGATTCAATGCGAGGAAAAGTCGAAGAGGAATAGACAAGATTAGGTTTCTACAAAAAAGCCGTCCCGATAAATCGGGCCGGCTTTTTATTTTTTTTTAGAGTTTAAAGATCAGATGTCGCCAATTCCAAGTTAGCTTGACATTTAATATCATGCCCGTTCTTCCCAGATTTGCGCAAGTTCCACGATCACACGAACAGCCATTTCCATATCCTGAATGGCGACCCATTCTAACTTAGAATGGAAACTATGTTCGCCCGCAAAAATATTCGGTGTCGGCAAACCCATATAGGACAGGCGCGAACCGTCTGTGCCGCCGCGAATGGGGCTGAGAATCGGTTCGATCTTCAGGCGCTTCATGGCCTCGATCGCATTGTCTCCTACTTGCGGATATTTATCCAATATGTATTTCATATTGCGGTATTGTTCTTTTATCTCAACTTCCAAACGCGCGCCGGGAAATTCCGCAACCGTTTCTTGTGCAAGTTTCTTCACCAACTCTTCTTTTTCGGCTAACTTTTCCGTCACGAAATCGCGAATGATGAATTTGACCGTAGCAAGTTCCTCGTTGGCGTTGAACGTCGTCGGATGAACAAATCCTTCTTTCTTCTCGGTCGTTTCCGGTGATAGCGTTGTCTTCGGAAGTTTTTCAATGAATCGCGCACCAACTTTCACCGCATTGACCATCTTATTTTTTGCAAAGCCCGGATGAATATTTTTACCGTGAAATTTTACCGTCATCGCATCCGCGCTGAAGGTTTCAGTTTCCACTTCGCCTCGGCTGGACCCGTCAACGGTATAGGCGAACTGAGCGCCTAATTTTTTCAGATCAATTTTTTCCGTGCCCCGCCCTACTTCTTCGTCCGGCGTAAAACAAATCTTGATCGTCCCGTGTTTTACTTCCGGATGGCTTAGGAAATAGCCGACGGCATCCATGATCTCCGCTACACCGGCTTTATTGTCCGCGCCCAGTAAAGTCGTGCCGTCTGCGGTGATGATATCGAATCCCTTCATTTTTTCCAGATCGGGATTATTCTTTAGTTCGATGACCTGATTGGAATCTTTCGGTAAATGAATATCGCCGCCTTGATAGTTTTTGTGAACGATCGGGTTCACGTTTTCTCCGGATACGGCCGGCGACGTATCGACGTGCGCGATAAATGCAATGACCGGAACGTTTTTCTTTGTGTTGGCAGGAATCGTCGCCATCACGTAGCCGTTGTCGTCCATGTGCGCATCGCTGAGCCCTATGGATTTTAATTCCGCGGCAAGGTCTTTGGACAGTATTTTTTGTTTTTCCGTGCTGGGAAAACAAGTCGCATCATCGTCCGATTGCGTATCATACTTCACATATTTCAAAAATTTTTCGACGCATGTGAATTTGTAGTTGGTGTCAAACATAGTTCCTCGACAAGTTTAAATGATAATATTTCCTGCCTTATCTTAAAAAAAAAACATGTGAAGTTCAAGCTTTCTCACAGCAAATTGTTCTTGCGAATGATGGAAGCGCGGAGTATTTTTAATTTAATCATTTGAAAATCAAAACTCAGGATATCTACATGCCATCAATAATAAAATCCGTGTGTTCTTTTTTGGTTCTTGTACTGATTGCTTCTTGTTCAAAGAAACCGGACCACGACGTTCATTACTTCAAAGACCCGCATTCGTATGCGCGTCCGGCAGAAGCCGTCGTGACGCATCTCAATCTCGATGTCAACGTGGATTTTACGGCGAAGCAAATTACGGGCAAAGCAAGTTATCAAATTAAGAACAAAAACGGTTCCGAAGTAATCCGCTTGGATACGCGCGGATTAGCGATTCACAAGGTTACGCTCGGCAAAGAAGAAACTAACACTCCCTTCACATTTGGCGATTCATCAGCCTATTTGGGGCGGGAATTGAAAATCACGATTAAGCCAAAAACCGATTGGATCAATATTTATTATTCGACCACCGATAACGCCGATGCCCTACAATGGCTGGAACCGTCGCAAACGGCGGGAAAGACAAAACCGTTTTTATTTACACAGTCGCAACCGATCCTTGCGCGTACATGGATACCCTGTCAAGACAGCCCCGGCATTCGCATGACGTATCACGCTAAGATCCAATGCCCTCCCGATCTTTTGGCGGTCATGAGCGCAGAAAATGCAACCGTCAAAAATTCCTCCGGAATATACGAATGCGACATGCCTCAGCCGGTCCCATCGTATTTGTTGGCGCTGGCCGTCGGCGATATTGAATTCAGGCCTTTGGGAAAGCGAAGCGGCGTATATGCGGAACCGGCCATGGTCGAAAAGGCCGCGCTGGAATTCGCCGATACTGAGAAAATGATGGAAACTGCCGAAAAACTTTACGGCCCTTATCGCTGGGGACGTTATGATATTATTGTTTTACCTCCAAGTTTCCCATTCGGCGGAATGGAAAATCCACGTCTCACATTTGCAACCCCTACCATCATCGCCGGCGATCGCTCACTGGTATCACTCATTGCGCACGAACTAGCTCATTCATGGTCCGGCAATTTAGTTACCAATGCAACATGGAGCGACGCATGGCTTAATGAAGGTTTTACGATGTATTTCGAACGCCGCATTGATGAGGAGTTGTATGGGAAAGAATTTGCGGAAATGGAAGCCTTGCTCGGGTTTCAGGATTTGCAGGAAGCAATGACGGAACTTAAGGACCATCCAGAGGATACTCCGCTCTTCGTCGATTTCGCAAAACGGAACCCCGATGACATTTCTTATGGAATCATTTATGAAAAGGGTTATCTATTTCTTCGCATGATGGAGGAGCATATTGGTCGGGAAAAGTGGGATGCATTCTTGAATGAATATTTTAACACGTTCGCTTTTAAACCTATGATAACCGAGCGATTCGTCAATTATGTAAATGAAGAGCTTGTAAAAAAAGACTCAACTCTGTCAAAAAAACTAAAAATGGATCAATGGATATATGGGCTTGGCATTCCGGACAATTGCCCCGTCATAACTTCGGATACATTTCAAAAAGTAGATGTTCAGATGAAAGCGTGGTTAAACGGTACTACAGCAGATCAACTTGAAACAAAAGACTGGCTATCCCACCAGTGGATACATTTTGTACGCAATCTTCCGGAAAAGATGAGCCGGACACAAATGGATGAATTGGACCGCGTTTTTGGGTTTTCAAAATCCGGCAATTCAGAAATTGCATTTGCCTGGCTCATACATGTGATCAATAACGACTATGTTCCCGCATACGCTCAACTTGAAAATTTTTTGATGAATATCGGCCGAAGGAAATTCGTTGAGCCGCTGTACACTCGATTAGCCAAGAGCCAAAACGGATTGGAATTGGCAAAAAAAATCTACCGTAACGCAAGATCGTCTTATCATTCGATCACCTATCTCACAGTCGATAAGATTCTATTTCCAACTAACAAATAGCTGCGTTTCCATCTTTTCAAACTGGCGCTTAAACTTCTCCTCCATTAGTCTTAAGTAAACTAAACCTATGTTTTCTTTAAACAATAAGTGTCAATATATAAACATGTTGTCAATATATTGACAATCCGCTCTATTTGCTAACAAGTATATTGACTTCATTGCTATTTAAACTCTTATATAACAGGTTTGGAGATATTTACTCAATCAAGGCACGTTTATTGTTGCCTATAGTTGTGGTACTCTATCCGGTTCTTACTAAAAGAAGCTAACTTTCTCATTTCAATCGCAAGTGATCAGTAAATATGGGCATTAAATGAAGCGACTTGATACAGAGGCGCGATCAAATTCTTACAACTCAGCAAATCAAAATACGACACAATTAAACGAACATCGAAGATCCAGCCGCACTATCTTGTTAATTGATGACGATGACTTGGTAGCGCAAACGCTAAGCATGATGCTTTCGACTTCAAATTACGATGTTCGAATTGCTAATAACGGTCTTGACGCCTTAAAAATATTCAAAAATGAACCGATCGGTCTAGTCATATCGGACCTTTTGATGCCAAGTCTTTCAGGGTGGGATGTCGTCGAGCGAATAAGACAGATGTCGCAAAATGTTCCCGTTTTTATTATTACAGGTTATTTAAACGAATTGCTGGATAAACAAAAAGAGCGGGTTGAATCATTAGGGATTAATGAAATACTGCTAAAACCCGTTCGTATGAAAGATCTGATCGACAAAGTTGCGCCTTATGTCGGCAGAAAAGAAATGCGCGCAGCATGTAACACACAACCGTCGCCCCCCATTTCCCCTTTCTTATAGTGAGAACCGATAGCGTTGAGCCAAAAGCTCAACGCTATTTATTTTCTCTTGGGCGGCGCAACAAAGCTTTAGAGGAGGCATCATAAATGGAAGCAATGGGCATTAACAGCAACGTTCACGCCGGCGGAAAAATATTCCATATACAAACCGCCGCCGATCCTGCACGCAGCATGTTCCAGGCCGAGATCTTTGAAAAAGGACGCGTGATCATGGTTCAAAAAAAGAACGTTGATGCGTCGCGTATGAAAGATTGGGATAAAGATAAAATAAAAGACTTCCTAAACGAGTTCCATCAGGAGATCGCCTGGGAGATCGAGCTTTTATTTTTCATCCGCGACAAGATAAAAACCATCAAGCATGCAGTTTCACACAATAAAATGGGTTTGATTTTTCTTCGAAAAGGAATGGTAGAAGAAGCAATTGTTGAATTTGAAAATGCCATCGAAAAAAATCCCAGTCTGGTCGAATCGTACAATAATCTCGGGCTGGCTTTTATGCAATTAGGCAACCATACTAAGGCCATTGAAATATTACAAAAAGGCTGTGAAATGGAACCGCAGTTTGCGGACCTGAAAAACAACCTCGGTATGGCGTACTCAAAAGCGGGCATGTTTACTCACGCTTTGAGCGCGTATGAGGCGGCGCTGGCTATCAACCCCAAATACTCCGAAGCGCATCTCAATTCTATCATTACTTTACTTGAGAGCAATAGGGCGAAAACCAACACAGATGACCTTCCGCCGGTAGCTGCTCGAAAAGCAACTATCCTTCATGTTTTGGAAAAAGTGATTGCGTCGAATCCCGATTTCGCCAATTTCCGTTTTTATTCATTTCGTTTTGAGAAATTGGGAAAACAAATAGAATCAGGCGAGACTATCCAAGCTATCGAAACAATTAATGAAATAAAAGACGCTATCGGGAAACCGAATCTGGACGAGATCATGCACGGCTTTTACCTGAAGTTTTTATTCGGGGGCGCAGGAAAAAACGAATCCATACTGGAACAATACCGGATCAAATTAGAAAAAGCTGTCGAAACAAATCCGAATTATGCCGATCTACATAATTCCCTTGGCTTGCTCTTCCTGATTCAATGCCGCAATTTGTTTCTTAAAGCAATGATGCAGTTTAAAAAGGCTTATGAGATCAATCCGTCCTATAAAAGCGCATACAAGAATTTCCGCCTGGTTCACAATGACGGAAGAGAATTCCTGAATCTGCTAAGGGCGATTATTAAATAAAACTATCTCGTTGATTCCCTGATTGCTTTCTTACGTAATTCTCTGCCTTGTTCTGCCGTAAATTCCATCTTTACGTCGATATAACCCGGGTACTGAACCGAAAACCCCGCTATTTCTATAGAAGGTTTTACTTTCAATAAAATGTGCGTGGGACTGTCACCTTGCCCGGCTACGTTGAAAGCCAATTTAGCAATGGCGTCTCGGGACTTCCCTTTTAAAGCTTCTCTAAGATCTGTTGAAATTGCAATCGGAATTTCCGCAATTTGTCCGCCCGGAATCTCAACTTTCTGGTTCAAAATACCTTCCACCATCTCATACTCATCAATAAACAGGATCCATTCCAAATTGTTCATTGCAGCCATCTCGGCATTCGGATTCTTTGCCTGTAAATTCAATGTGAAGGACAGCATCACCTTGTCTGACGCCAACACCGATGTGATCTCCGCGGCTTTTTTGAAACTGAGGTCCTTAATGGATTTCACGTTATGTATTTTGACATCGCCCAAACGTGTTCCTTCAACCGATTTGATCCTGAATTCACATTTTGCAAAATTCTTGGCTTCTTGAATCTGCCGCGCTACGCCGCAGCCGATAAATAAACAAGTTATAATTAACGCCCACATCATTCGTTTCATATGGAGAACTCCTCATCTATTTAAGTTAATAATCGTCATGATTGTTAAAGTGCCTACCGCTTATTTTTCTAAATACATTAATTTCTGTGCAGCCCGGCTATCCGATCCTTTCGCCATTCGTTACGGGCCTGTCCACTTGCAGAACCACGACCTCTCCGTCACCTCTGACAACGCCCAAAATCAAACATTCAGAAAAAAAATTTGCAATTTGTTTGGGTGGGAAATTAGTTACTGCTACTACCTGCCGGTTTAACAGATACTCTTTTGAATACAATTTAGTGATCTGCGCGCTGGACTGTTTGATGCCGTATTCGCCGAAATCAATCTTCAGCTTGTACGCGGGTTTCCTCGCCTCAGGGAAATCCTGAACTTCGATCACAGTTCCGACTCTTATTTCAATTTTCTCAAAATCGTTCCACGTAATCATATGAGAATCAGCTTATTGATGAATTGCCGGTATAATATTAAAATTCAATATATCATCTTCAAGATTCCGTGTGTTTTGAGCCGTTGGTGCGTTCACATTGGGATCGGCGGTAAATACAACGACTAATTGAAGGTCGTTTATAACATAAATCATTTGTCCTCCATATCCAAATGCGTAAGCCGTTTTGTGCCCGGCGCTTTCCATGAGCCACCAGAGATAACCATAGTCAATCGACGAACCTGGAATATGATCGTTCCAGGAATCATTAATCCATTTGTTACAAATAATATTCTTGCCGGCATAACATCCTTGATTGAGGTAAAGGAATCCGACCTTTGCCATATCGCGCGCAGTCATAAATAGGCCCGTTCCTCCCAGGTAATAACCCTGTGGGTCTACGTCCCATCGCTTAATAGTTATTCCCAGTGGATCGAACAAGTATGCATTTGCGAAATCCAGTGTACTGCGATTAGTTGATTTCGTTATGATTCCGGAAAGAAGGTGCGGGTTCGACGAATTATAGTTAAACATCTCTCCGTGTACGTCGGACATTGGAGTAATAATCGCCGATTCCATATAATTTCCGTATAGTCTGTCCGCCACCTCATTCCACTGAAAACCGGACGTCATCGTAAGCAAATGTTTTATCGCAATATTGTTTTTAACGGGGTCCGAAATCGTTCCAAAATACTCAGGGAAATAATTTCTGAGTTTTCGACCTTCGTCCTTAACATCGCCATTACGAATAGCGACTCCGATCAATGTTCCTATAATACTTTTGGTTACTGACCTAACGCTGAATGAATCCTGCGCAGATTTCCCAATAAAATAGTTTTCCGAAACAATTGCTCCATTTCGTAAAACCATGAGACTATATATGATTCCTGACTCTTCTGCGCGCAGTATAGCTTCATTCATCAGCAATGAATCTACGCCTTCAAACGCCATACTTGAAACAGTAATGGAATCTTTTATCGCAGATGACGTTCAATCACAATCCTCATTTGTGGTGTCGGAACACGCCGGTAGTACGGAGATCATTGCGAGAAAGAATATGATCGCAAATGCGCGTCTCATCTTTTTTTTATTTTACCGGTTTACGAAATAGTTGATCGTCAACCCCTGGCAGTGAATGCGCCGGAATGAATTAGAGCGTGAGTTTAATACGAAACAATCCTAAAAAGGTTACCTACAGCCAAATCAGGCTTTCCCGAATTAATTGAAATATGAATTTACTATTTTCAAAAAATAATGTAACTTGAAATAAGTCATCGTTTTCGGAGTTTACTATTTAGCAGTCAAAAAAACACATATTATATTATTAATAACAACGAAAGAAGGTATAGAAAGTGAATTTTTCTTCACAAACAAATACGGATCAATTCAAAAAAGAATTTGAAGAGTTTCTCAAAGAAAAATATGGCGCCAAGGACGTTGAGCAGGACTCGCTCGGTCAGAAATCAGGACCAACGGGCGAATACCGTCCAGGAGAATTTAATTTCGACTTAAAACCGGAAGAACTTGAAGAATACCTGAACCAATTTGTTGAATGCCAGGAGGAAGCCATCGAGGTCATCGCAACCAAGATCGCGACCCATTATAACCGAATGAAATTAGAAGACACTTTAACCGATGAACAAAAGCTCGTCGGTAACATAAAGAGTAATGTTCTTTTAATCGGGCCGACAGGCGTGGGAAAAACATATATCGTTAAACTGATCGCCAATAAGATTGGTGTTCCTTTCGTGAAGGGCGATGCAACAAAATTCAGCGAAACCGGCTATGTGGGCGGCGACGTCGAAGATCTTATTCGCGATCTCGTTCGCGAAGCGGACGGAGATATTAAAAGCGCAGAATACGGCATAATATACCTGGATGAAATTGACAAGATCGCATCGTCCGCAAATACCCGTGGAATCGATGTCTCTCGTTCCGGCGTGCAAAGAAACTTACTTAAGCTTATGGAAGAATCCGAAGTGGATCTGAGAGTGCCTCACGACATGGCATCACAAATGGAAGCCGCCATGGAAGCTCAGAAAACCGGCAAAGTGGCGCGAAAAAAAGTGAATACGAAAAACATTCTGTTCGTTGTCAGCGGCGCATTTTCAGGCTTGGAAGAGATTATACGCAATCGCGTCAATCAAAAGAAAATGGGGTTCGGGGCAGAACATACGTCGAACGATCAAATAAGTAAATCGGAATTATTTCGGAAAGTCAAAACAGAAGATCTGATCGAATACGGCTTCGAATCCGAATTTGTAGGCCGACTTCCCGTCATAACGGTTCTCAACGAGCTATCGGTCGATGCTTTATTCAATATTTTAAAAAATCAAAACAGCAGCGTCACGCTAAGCAAAAAACGCGACTTTGAAGCTTATGGTATTGATATAGAATTTGAGGACGATGCGCTTCAGATATTTGCTGAACGCGCCCACACCCATCACACAGGTGCGCGCGGACTTGTCAATATTATCGAAAACGTGCTGATCAAATTTGAGAAAAAACTACCTTCAACAAAAATTAGGAAACTGAGAGTGACTAAAGAAATCGTAGAAAACCCTGAACTGGAATTAAATAAGCTTCTAACGTATAGCTCTATGAAGGAATTTCAGGAAGAATTCCTTACCCAACACGGAATAGTGTTCGAATTTAGCGATCAGGCCATTAACAAAATATCAAAGAAAGCAGGCTCGGATAAATCGACATTCAAGCAGGTCGCGAGACATCTTTTCAAAGATTACGAATACGGCCTTAAATTGGCCGGCAAAACCAATTTCATCGTTAGCGATGAGGTCATCGAAGATCCGAAGAAATATCTGGATGAACTCATCAAAAAATCCTATAGCTCAAAAAATTAGATTAGAGGTGCTCTATGAAAAATGTAGTTATCGTCGAGGGCGTGCGAACGCCGTACATCAAAGCCGGCACGCTTTTTAATAAGCTGACCGCAGTTGATCTCGGAAAAATTGCCATGCGGGAACTTCTAGCCCGCACTAACATGGATTCGAAATTAATTAATGAAGTCATTGTAGGTAATATTGCTCAGCCGCCTGAAGCAACCAATATCGCACGAATTATTGCTTTAGAGGCGGGTGTGCCAAAAAACGTTCCCGCTTTTTCTGTCGGTCGAAACTGCGCAAGCGGTATGCAATCCATTGTAGATGCTTATTTAAGAATAGTTTCCGGGCAGGCTGATATTATTATTGCGGGCGGAGTTGAATCGATGAGCAAAATACCGTTGCTGTTTTCAGAAAAAGCAACGGATAAATTTGCCGCAATCTTCAAAGCAAGATCAGTTCTGGAAAGAGTCGGCGCCATTTCTCAATTTCGTCCCGGCGATTTCAGCCCGGTCATCGGAATCTTATTGGGACTTACCGACGGGTATTGCGGACTGAATATGGGTGTAACGGCGGAAGTACTTGCTAAGGAATTCGGAATCACGCGAAAAGAGCAGGATGAGTTTGCGGTTATGAGCCATCTGCGCGCCGGCAAAGCCACGGATGATGGAATTCTGAAACAAGAAATGGTCCCGGTCTATTTACCGCCGACGTACAAAACGGTCGTTGATGAAGATAATGGAATCCGGAAAAACCAAAATATGGAAGCATTGACTAAATTGCGTCCGGCTTTTGACAAAAAATTCGGAACCGTCACCGCGGGAAATTCCAGCCAGATAACGGATGGCGCCGCATTTGTACTTGTCATGTCGGAGGAAAAAGCGAAGGACATGGGTCATGATATTTTAGGATATGTGCGCGGATTTGGTTTTGCTGGACTCGATCCGGAACGTATGGGCCTCGGGCCGGTATTCAGCACACCGGTTGCTTTGAAACATGCCGGTCTGACGATGAAGGATATTCAGTTAATCGAATTGAATGAGGCATTCGCCGCACAAGTTATAGCCAATGAAAGAGCCTTTGCTTCTAAGCAGTTTGCCAATGACGTTTTGCATTTGCCTGAAGCCGTAGGCGAGATCGACCGGAATAAATTAAACGTCAATGGCGGAGCCATTGCGCTTGGACATCCTGTGGGTTCGTCCGCAACACGTCTCGTGTTAACACTGCTGAAAGAAATGAAAAGAAAAAATAAGCAGTTCGGACTTGCAACATTGTGCATCGGCGGAGGGCAGGGCGGCGCGATGATTCTTGAGAGAAAATAAACCATATTCAACTTTAACGTTTTGATATGCCGTTTTCCGATAGCACATTATCCAGAGAAGAACTCTCCCGTTACAGCCGGCATATTATACTCAAGGAATTCGGCCTTGAAGGTCAGAAAAAGCTTAAAACCGCTAAGGTTTTGGTTATCGGCGCAGGCGGCCTCGGAAGCCCTGTTTTACTCTATCTCGCGGCCGCGGGCGTCGGCACGATAGGTATCGTTGATTTTGATGTCGTGGATGAAACAAATCTCCAACGTCAGGTTCTGTTCACCGTCCAAGATATAGGAAAGCCAAAAGCCGATATTGCCGCTAAAAGACTCCTCGCATTAAATCCTTTTATCAACACGCTCACTTATCCCGTACAAATCACATCCCAAAACGCATTTGACATCATAAACCATTTTGACGTTGTAGTCGACGGAACGGATAATTTTCAAACAAGATATCTTGTCAATGATGCATGCGTGTTGCTTAATAAGCCAAATGTATACGGTTCGATATTTCAATTTGAAGGGCAACTCTCGGTCTTCCATTATACCGATTCAAACGGTGTGGTGGGCCCGAATTACCGCGACCTCTACCCCACGCCTCCCCCGCCGGGTATGGTTCCAAGTTGCGCCGAAGGCGGTGTGTTGGGTGTTCTGCCCGGAATCATCGGGAGCCTTCAGGCCAGCGAGACTATTAAAATCATTACCGGAATTGGGAAACCGTTGAACGGTCGTTTGCTTTTATTTGATGCGCTGAATTTTGAGACACGCATCGTAAAATTTTCCAGAGATGATAATAATCCTGTAAATGGAAAAAAACCCACGATAAATAAATTAATCGACTATGATGAATTTTGCGGTGTGAAGCCGCCTTCTTCCTCACAGAAACAAATCAATGAATTGAGCGTCCGGGATTTAAAGCAATGGATAGATACTAAAAAGGATTTTCAGCTCATCGACGTCAGGGAACCTTTTGAACATGATCTTGTGAATATTGGCGGCGAATTAATTCCACTTTCAAAAATCACTGAAAATGAAGAAATCATTTCACATAGTAAACCTGTCGTTTTTTACTGCAAAACGGGAATTCGAAGTGCACGAGCAATAAAAGAATTGCTTGCAAAAGGATATTTAAATCTCTACAATGTTACAGGTGGAATTACTGCCTATACATCGGACATTGATCCGAGCTTACCTAAGTATTAATCAGTTTCACCGCTAAGTTCTATTTTCTAAAAAATCACACCCCGTAATTTACAAAAAAAAAATAGACTTTTTTGAAAAGTGAGGAAGGTTATGATTGCTGAAAAAATCACCTTTGTTAATCGAGATTCTAATTCATTTGTGGAGGAACTTAAACAAAAGGTGTCTGAATATTTTCAGAAGCGGGGCATTTCTTCTAATGCAAACGCAGCTATGGTCTTGAAGTCAATTATTCTTATGTCATTGATGTACGGATCGTATGCTTTGATCCTCACTAATTATTTTTCGGTTTGGACTATGCTTTTCCTGGCGATTCTCATGGGCATTTGTTTTGCCGGAATTGGTTTTTCAGTTGCTCACGACGCATTACATGGGGCCTATTCTTCAAAACCGGCTGTTAACAAACTCATCGGCCTTACGTTTGATATGCTGGGCGCTAACGGTTATTTATGGAAGATCACGCATAATGTGATCCATCATACGTATACAAATATTCACGGCATTGACGAAGACCTTACTGTATCTCCTATTTTGCGTCTCTCACCTAAGTCGGAATGGAAACCATTTCATCGTTTTCAGCATTGGTATGCACTTCTCGCCTATAGCACCGCAATTCTTTTCTGGGCGTTTGTCAAAGACTACAAATATATTCTGCAGCGCGATTTGGGGCCATACAAGAATATTAAACATCCTGCATCTGAAGTTGCCTTGTTAATTCTTGGAAAACTCTTCTACTATACGTATATGATCATCATTCCGTTGCTTGTCTTGGATATTACGTGGTGGCAATTTGTGATCGGTTTTGTTGCCATGAATCTGACAGCCGGAATCATATTGGGCGTCATTTTTCAGCTAGCCCACGTTGTGGAAGGAACAGACCATCCGGCGCCGAATGCAGAGGGTGTTATCGAAAACGCATGGACGGTGCATGAAATGGAAACCAGTTCTGATTTTGCAAGAAATAACAAATTCCTATCGTGGTACATCGGCGGCTTGAATTACCAGATCGAGCATCACTTGTTTCCGAAAGTTTGCAGTATTCATTATCCTGCAATCAGCGAGATTGTCAGGGACTTGGCGGAGAAACACCACATTCGATATAATTACCAGCCATCCTTAATTGCGGCTATGCGTTCACATTATGAAACTCTTAAGAAATTGGGAAAATATAGATTGGTTCAATAACTTAGCCGCGCTAAACAAACTTTAACTCAATCTGAACGATCTCCGGCCTGTTTCCGACTCGAACCGGAGGCCCCCAAGTGCCAACTCCGCTCGAAACATAAATATGCGTTTTGTCCATCTTCTTGTAACCCCAACTCACTTCAAAAACCTTTTTCGTAATAAAATTCAACGGCCATAATTGCCCATGATGCGTATGGCCGGAGAGCTGTAAATCGATTCCATTAGTCACGGCTTCCTCCAGATGAAATGGTTGGTGATCCATCAGGATCATGGGCAGTCTTTTGTCTAAACCGGCCGTTAACTGATCGAGTGTCTTTCGCGTGTGTCCATTAAACCTATTTACGCTTCTATCGTCCCTCCCAACAACATAAAAGCTGTCGTCAATTTTTACTGTTTTGTCGCGCAAGACTGTTATGCCATGATCCTGCAGATATTCCGCTGCAGCTCCTACACCGCCAATAAACTCATGGTTTCCGGTTATGGAAATCACTCCAAATTTTGATTTAATATTCCGAAGCGATTCACCTAAATTTTCTTTTATGACCGGCGCCAAATCTTCATCTACTACGTCGCCCGGAAGTAATACTAAATCGGGATTTAATCCATTAATAATTCCAACGATCTTGTCAATCCTTGATTTACCAATAATCGTCCCAAGATGAATATCCGACGCCACTACAATACGTATTGATTCATAACCCGGCACCGTTTTTGAAATATTCAACTGGATTTTCTTAACGCGCGGAGTCCTTGCATTAAGGTGTCCGAACAGAACAATTACGAATGTCGAAACGCTTACTAGCGCTGCAATTCCCGCTTTTGATAATGAACCGTATTCAGGTAGAAACTGAACTATAGAATTCACAAAAGCGGTTACATCGAGCAGAACTACGAACAGAAACAAGTATAACATCCATGCAAGCCAAAAAGAGCCGATCCATGTGAGTGTT
>JAEUSJ010000420.1 GCA_016788215.1 bacterium
TAATGTTCTTTGATACTTCTGTTCGTGTTGCTCGACCGCAAGAGCTGCGAGCGCTTCGCTACTCGCTGTCGCTTATTGACACGCTTTGTGTCTGATTTTATTTTCTTTTGCGATCAGTGCTCGTGCTTCTGGATTTAAGAAAATTCTCGGTTGACGCACTTCGCACTCATCGCTTGTGGTCCTTCGTTACTTTGTTGGCGGTCGAGCCTTGGTTCGATCAGAGTATTCGGATCAGTATTCGTTCTTTGATTATGAGTTTGTTTGTGAGTTTAGAGTTATCAGGAAACGGGTCACGGCGCATAACATGCGGCTTCCCCGTTCACTCATGACGCGCTTTTTGGAGTTCCCACAAGCTACACTTTTGTGTGCGCGTCATTCGTCGATAGCTCGCGCACCGTACGACTTGGGTTTCGCTCTGACAGCCGATGAGATTTGATTTGAATTTCGTTTTTCGACGCGAGGCGATAGTTCGATTTGAAAAGTTTTGATATCTGAATTCAGTTTTGTTCTTTGATTTTATAATAATCTAAAAACTTCTTTGCCTCGCGCCGAGATGATTATCTACTCACACTTTCGTGTTTCGGCTGTCAGAGCTTAGAAGATTATTTGGTAGTTACGTTTTTAATTAACCGATTTATTTGTGTGCGCGAGCTACCGCGTGTAGCCGCCGAGCGTTATCCGAGATATCGGACTTTTATCAATGCAATTTCACTAAACACCTATTAGGAGACCTCTATGACTCGATTTCTAATGATCAGTTTATTAATGCTCTTTTTTGTTTCGTGCGACAACAAGGACGAAAACGAAATGACTCCCGGCGAACAAACTGCACAATATTTGCAGGAGCAACTTACAGCAAACTCCAATCCCTGGATACAACCTTATGTCAATGGAAACCCTGTTGAATGGACTGGCACTTATCATTTCGAAGGCGAGTTTTTGTATACGGATGATCATTACTACAATCTAAATCACTTAGTCTATTTCTGGATGACAACCGAAGGTGTTACACCGACGATGAAATTGTATTTTACCGCTAACTAGATTATCGTCCGATACCTCGGATAACATGCGGCT
>JAEUSJ010000421.1 GCA_016788215.1 bacterium
GGGCGCGGCGACTTGACACCGGATAGTTCCGCTTGAATAGCTACCGCCTCATTTGCGCCGATCCAGATCGGCAGGTAGACGTCTTCACTCTCATGATGCAAAAAGACGGCCGGGCTTCCGCTCAGCGAGTCCATGACTACGCCTAAAACTTTGACCTCTGTGACATCGGACCCGCCCGCGACGTACTGAACATGCCGGTTAAACAGATAATTCTTAGAAAATATTCCGGCAATACCAAAAAAAAGAAATGCGGATAATACAATCAGAACAATTCGCCGTATCGCGTCTTTATTGACTGGAGACTCTGCAGAATCATTTCGGGCTGAGGCGTTTACTTCGGGAGAGGTTTCCATGAAACGTCTTTCTCCTTTGAGGCAACCGGGGAAAGAATAATTCACCTAACACATAATAAAGAAAGGTATCACGGGAGCCAAGAAAATGCAAGTTAAAAAAGGAACCGTCGGTACGACGAGCGTCAGGACTGAATAGAATAAGAATATTCATTGCGAGATTATCGGTTTTAGGATTTTAATGGTTATGAAATATCTAACAATTTCGTAACAATTAAAACGAACTCTTAACAATCGTCTAATCTCAGGCTAACAAAGCGTCGTTACATTTGTGCACCTAAACCATAGTACCATTGCGTGAGCTTTACTAAACCTAACCAGCGAGAAAAAAACATGAAAAAAGTAAGTACGACTATATCCTTCATTGCCGCATGGGGAATCTTCTGGCTCTGGTCTTCCGCGGCCATGGCTCAAACCGGTGAACTGAAAACCGGAAAAATTGCCGGTAAAATAGTGGATGCATCCGATGGAGAACCATTGATCGGGTGTAATATTGTGCTTGTAGGCACTAAATATGGGGCTGCATCGGATCTGAACGGCAATTTTTTTGTCAGTAATATTCCGGAAGGAACGTATTCCGTTTTGTTTTCGTACATATCCTACAACAAAAAAACGATCAATCCCGTCACGGTTACGGCCGGCTTAACTTATAATCTGCAGATCTCGCTTGAACCCGAAGGCATCATGGGCGAAAGTATTGTGGTCGAAGC
>JAEUSJ010000422.1 GCA_016788215.1 bacterium
GCGATGCTCGAAGACATTGCGGTTTTGACCGGCGGCACGGTGATCAGCGAAGAAGCGGGATATAAACTGGAAAGCGCTAAGATCGAATATTTAGGTTCGGCCAAGAAGATCATCATTGACAAAGACAATACGACGATCGTGGAAGGCGCCGGCAAAAAAGAAGAAATCAAAGGGCGTATTGCTCAGATCAAAACACAGATCGAGAACACGACCAGCGATTACGATAAGGAAAAACTGCAGGAACGTTTGGCTAAATTAGCAGGCGGAGTTGCGGTGATCCGAATCGGCGCAGCAAGCGAAGTTGAAATGAAAGAGAAAAAAGCCCGCGTCGAAGATGCGTTGCATGCGACACGCGCAGCGGTTGAAGAAGGTATTGTTGCCGGCGGCGGCGTTGCCTTCATTCGCGCACAGAAATCACTCGAAAAAGGCAAAGGCGGGATCAACGATAAGTTTCTCGTCGGCGATATGGGACTTGGCGTTGCGATCGTTCGCCGCGCATTGGAAGAGCCGATTCGTCAGATCGTTGAGAACTGCGGCATCGAAGCCTCCATCGTTGTTCAGAAAGTCAAAGACGGCACCGATCATTTCGGATTTAATGCGTTGACCGAAGAATACGAAGATTTACTCAAAGCCGGTGTGATCGATCCTACCAAAGTAACCCGTACTGCATTGGAAAATGCGGCGTCCGTTGCAGGTATGCTATTGACCACCGAAGCGACCGTGTTTGAGAAAAAAGAAGATAAGAAAGGCGGCGGCGGCATGCCTCCAATGCCGGGCGGCGGAATGGGCGATATGTACTAATGCCCAGGGGAATAAGTCCCTTGTGTTCCTGATCATCAAAAGATCCGGACATATTTACCATATAAAAACCCTGATCAGCGAAAGCCGGTCAGGGTTTTTTATTTCAATCGAATGATGCCTAGGGCACTTCAGGCTTGTATCCCACGGCATAGATTTTTCCCTTATATGAAAATTTCTGATAAATGCTCGTTTGTTCGACAACTTTCTGAACTTTAACCGCTGTGTCTCCTTCCAAGACAATACTAT
>JAEUSJ010000423.1 GCA_016788215.1 bacterium
TCAAATCGGATATATTATGAAGTGGAATCGAATACTTTTCGTTATCCTTTTCTTCTTTTTGCGGATTGGGTGAGGTAAACCATTTCAAGATACTGCTGAAAGGCGCTCCGGATATGGACAAATTCGTATTGACAAACCTGCCGTCAATCATCGGGTTGCCTTTATAACCTTCCAGAATCGTCGGCAACGTCTCGTTACGTACAAAATTCACGGCGGGTTCAGACGTCATCACAGGCATTCCTCCTTTTCCGATCAGCAAGAGCGAAAAGCTTTCCAGCCCGATAAATTGCAGAAATTTTCTTCGTGTGGGACGCATGATTATTTTTAGTGCCTATGGGTTTACTCACATACATCATGGCGAGCCCTTCGGCAGGGCTCAGGCAAGCTTGTCGAACCATGACAAAGTAATAGTAAATTCAGCTTTCAATTTCGCTTAGGCTGAAGGTTTTTCTTATTTATGAGCCAACCCAATAAGCATGTTATTTTTTATGTGTTGTGGTTTTTCTTAATGTATTAAGTATCAGGTAATTGACCAGTGAAAGAATAAATGCAACGAAGCATAAAAATAATCCCGCAAGGCCTGCCACGGAAAATCCGCCTGCCCACAGCCCTGCTCTTTTCGTGAATAAAAAATATGATTCTGCAGCGAATACATAGTCTACGACGGTGAAAACGGCAAAAAACAGATAAGAAAAAATAAAATACCGGCCTTGACCTGATTTCACCGTGATCATATTGGATAAAATCATTAATACTATAAAAAAAGCAGGTGTTGAATACATTAGAATGGAAGCGCTATCACGGTAAATGAACTGGGCCGTTTCTATACTGTTGAAATTCTCAAGTATAAAAAATATACGGTACAATAATCCGCTGAGGATCAAAACGAAAACGGCTGCCGATCCGTAATATACTTTCTCAACTTTTTGCATGAGCAATCTCTAAATTTAACTCACCCCAAAGCCCTCATTTAATTAATTTAAGTTTTTCCAGACAACGCTTGATCCGTTCATAACTGCGGTGAATATCGTTGTCTAACCCAACG
>JAEUSJ010000424.1 GCA_016788215.1 bacterium
AACCGGCCAGCGCTACCTCAGCCGCTTTGCCGTTGGCGCGCTTGGTCAATGTGATGCCGAGTATTTTATGAACCGTTCGCGCATCCTCATCAAACGTTTCATAAAAATCGCCCATACGGTAGAGTAAAACCGTATCTTTGTATTTTGACTTGATCTCAAAATACTGGCGCATGAGCGGCGTGGACTCTTTTAATTCTATTTTAGCAGAGGACATAATTAATTTGATATTTTTCCGTATTTTCCCCTCCTTTAAGGAGGGGTTAGGGGTGGTTGAAACTCCCCCTGATCATCTCCAAAACCGCATCTAAATTCTCAAACACAGCCCTGTTCTCAAAACGAATGACCTGAATTCCATGTGATTTTAGATATTCTGTTTTTCTCTCGTCATTCATCGCAACCAACGGATCATCATGAACAGAGCCGTAAAGTTCAATCGCAAGCTTTTCTTCGAAACAAAAAAAATCAACTATGAAGTTTCCGATGCTATGTTGTCGCCGGAACTTTTTTCCATCCAGTTGACGTTTTTGAAGAGATTTCCATAATGTGGCTTCGGCAGAGGTTCCATGGTTTCTTAATGATTTTCTATAGGGCTTCAGATATCTTAGATTATGTATCGTGTTATTTGGCATTTTCAACCACCCCTAACCCCTCCTTGCAGGAGGGGAAAAGACAAATTCTGAGTTCGTACGTAATGGAGTTGATTATAGGCATTATAGCCTACTTTTTCAAAGGCTTTTTCTGCGTGTTCCAAACCATTTTTTTAATTGACCAATAATGGAAATAGTCATAGCTTTTAAGTGTAACTTAAAGACGCAGGTAAAATAATCACGGCGTAAATGGTTTTTTTATTTTTTGAATATGTTGAAAGTCAGCAGACTGCACATAGTTTGCGCCGTTGTCTTGTTCAAAGTCATCACAGGAAGTAATTCTATGTCAACGTTTTACAGAACATTATTTTTACAGGAACAGCTAGACAGATGGCACAAGAAGCAGTACACAAGTACTCATGCATGGGTTCCAGGCATGTGGACAACAATTTG
>JAEUSJ010000425.1 GCA_016788215.1 bacterium
ATGTCTGACAAGAAAGTGAACGGTACTGAGTTAATGGATAAGATCGTATCGCTGTGCAAGCGGCGCGGATTTATATTTCAATCAAGCGAGATCTACGGCGGACTCAACGGATGCTGGGATTACGGCCCGCTCGGCGTGGAACTTCTCAATAATGTGAAACAATCCTGGTGGCGCGCGATGACCTTCCGTGACGATATCGAAGGCATTGATGCCTCCATTCTCATGCATCCGCGCGTATGGGAGGCCAGCGGACATGTGGAGAATTTTACCGATCCGATGGTAGACTGCAAAGAATGTAAAGCGCGATTCCGCGCCGATCAGATCGAAGAATCCATGTGCGGGAGTAAGGCTTACGCAGGCCGTAAAGCCGGGAAATGCCATGCGGAGGGAAAATTCACCGAAGCGCGTCAGTTCAATCTGATGTTCAAATCGTATATCGGCCCGCTGGAGGAAACCGGTTCCATCGTGTATCTCAGGCCGGAGACGGCTCAAGGTATCTATGTGAATTTTCATAATGTCAAAGATTCTTCGCGCCAGAAAGTTCCATTCGGTATCGCGCAGATCGGGAAAGCTTTTCGAAATGAGATCAACACCAAAAATTTTCTGTTTCGTACGCGGGAATTCGAACAAATGGAAATGCAGTTTTTCGTTAAGCCCGGTTCGGATATGGAGTGGTTCAATTATTGGAAAGAAGAAAGAAAAAAATGGTACCTAAGCCTCGGCATGAGTGCGGATAAACTCAATTTTCATGAACATGAAAAATTGGCTCATTATGCTTCGGCTGCTTTTGATATTGAGTTCCTTTTCCCGTTCGGGTGGGGCGAGATTGAGGGAATTCATAATCGAACCGATTACGATTTACGTCGGCATCAGGAATTTAGCGGAAAAAATCTTGATTATTTTGATGATGCGACTAAAGAAAAATTTATTCCGTATGTCATAGAAACTTCTGCGGGCGCGTCACGAGGCCTCATGGCGTTTTTGGTTAATGCCTATCAGGAAGAAGAAGCGCCGACCGGCGACGGGAAAACGGAAGT
>JAEUSJ010000426.1 GCA_016788215.1 bacterium
TTAGCTTTTTTGATCATCGCGGTCGGGATCGGATTTTTTTTCAATTATATTCCGCTGTCGATACGCCTCACGGGCGCCTTGGCCGCGGCGGTTATTGAATTGCTACCAATGCGCACAAGCGATAATCTGCGTATTCCGATCATTAGCGGCAGTATTATGGAACTGATGCTTGTAAGTCATTTCCAAAATCAAATTCCGGTAAATTCGACGGATATGATTGTGAGTATCACGAATGCAGTGATGGGGTTTGCTGGTTAATATCATGCGTTGAATATCAATCCAATATTTATGCAAAAAGGACTCCTTACATTACGAACTACATTAGGAGAAATGAGTTTCTTGACACCATCACAATGGAAACTGGGAATTTATTTTGAGATCGTCAAAAAACTGAACCTACAGTCGACTGAATTTCTTAGATATGCAGTATATTATGCTCAGTCTAACTATTTTGATAATTCACTGAAAATCAATTTTCAAGAGTTTCAAAGCGTTACAGATGAAGAGATAGAGTCGATTGCTAAAGAATTGGTTATTAATGATATTAAAAATAGTTCGATGGTTGAACAAAAAGATTTCAACCCGTATCAATTAATTCGAAATCAAGTACAAGCGTTCAGAGCAGATAATGCAGCTTTTTTCTTTGCAATGTCTTTACGTATTAGTGATTTTTCACTATTAAACGCTTTATCTTCTAAATATGATGAAAATTATATTAAAACAATTGAACAGCTTTCCCAAGCAGTTCTTATATTTCAAAAAACTGAAGATTATAAATTCGTCGCTGACTTCTATAAAAAGGAGTTGTCATCCGGCCTTGAAAAACTGAAATTACCAGAATTCCAGAGATATTTGAATTTTTGTAATCATTTAAATGAAATTTTTAAGAAAATATCAAGCAACCAGCTCTGGCTTCCTTCTAGATACTTGGAAAAGTTATTACCAGTTTTCTTAAGTAATGAAGTAAACAGTGTTCAATATTCGGTTTCAGACCTTATTTTATCGCCATTGATCAAAAAATTTGATGAAAAAAT
>JAEUSJ010000427.1 GCA_016788215.1 bacterium
TGATCTTTTCGACATCGTCGGTGGATTTATGATAATCGGTGGTCATGCCGTCGAAGAAAAAAACAACCGGAATGCCGAACCTGGCATAATTATAATGATCGCTTCGATAATAATAGCGGTTCGGGTCGTCATCGGCGTCGAAGGTGTAATCAAATGTGAAGAGTTTGAGTTTCCTGTTAATATTTTCATTCAGAGTTTTGAGTTCGGAACTCAAACGCCCTGAACCGATAACATAAATACTGTCCGACGATTCCCTCCCTACCATATCAATATTGATCTGGGAAACGATCTGCGATAATTGAAATGGTTTTGGCGTGCTCTCGCCGGTGAGATACTCCGACCCGAGCAGGCCTTTCTCCTCCGCGCCGTGAAAAACGATCAAAATCGATCGTTTGTTGTCATGCGAACGAGAAAACGCCCGGGCGACCTCGAGCACCGCAACTGTCCCTGAGCCGTCGTCATCCGCGCCGTTGAATACTATGCCGCTATCGTTCGTTCCCAAATGATCAAAATGCGCGCCGATCGCTACAAATTCATTTTTAAGAACCGGGTCTCGGCCTTCTATCATACCAACCACATTCATGGCCTTGGTTGAAGTCGCTTTGGTATCCATGCGGAGTTTGGCGCTTAGATGTGTAATTTCAAAGCGTGGCGGATCCTTCCTCTCATTGACCAGCGATCGGATCGAATCGTAGGTAAGTTCACTGCCGGCAAGTAAGTTTTCAAAGAACTTATTGTTCGCATAAAAAAACGGCATTCGTTCCGGATCGTCTGCCTTGAAATACTCGCCGTTGAATACCATTTTACTTGTACGAAAGTAATCAATATAGTCGTCCCATTTTGACAAAAGCCCGTCGTAGGCCAGAACGATAAATGCTTTCGCGCCGAGTTCTTTTGCGCGATGTCTTTTATAGAACTGCGCGCTGGAATACGTGCTCTGAAATTCACCGTCGAAATAGTTTTCATCATCCGACTGCGGTTCCCCGTCCAGAGCCACCACCATCTTGCCTTTGACGTCCAGATGGGCATAG
>JAEUSJ010000428.1 GCA_016788215.1 bacterium
CCCTGATCCTGTAATTCATTGCGTAACTGAAAATAGTTGATCAGATTTCCGTTGTGGCCTGCGGCAATTTCACCGGTATTGATAATAGCCGTAATCGGTTGCGCATTTTGCAGATAACTTCCGCCGGTCGTGGAATAACGGTTATGTCCGATCGCTGAAATGCCCGGCAATTGTTCGAACAGTTTCGTATCAGCAAACACATCGCCGACCAGACCCATACCGACGTGACGATGGAGATAATTGCCATCTGCCGAAACAATGCCTGTGGATTCCTGACCGCGGTGCTGTAGTGAATAGAGTCCGAGATAGGTCAACTTCGCGGCTTCAGGATGGCCGTAAATTCCGAATATTCCGCACTCTTCTTTAATATCTTCCGACATAATTGTTTATTGTGGTGATACGGCAAAAATTATTTCATCTAAATGCGCCGCAATGTAGTTAAAAATAATGAATGCATCAAATTTATTTTGACCTTATAATTCACCCATATTTTTCTGTTTATCCTCCGCATTAAATACGTTACATTACTTTGAAAGTAAACCAGAAAGGTTTCACATGAAGGTTCTCATCATAGACGATCATGACATGAACGTCACGCTTTTGAAAAACCTTATGATGGCCAAAGTTCCGGACTGCGAAACCTTCTGTTATACCAAATCCGCTGAAGCCCTTATCTGGTGTGAGGAAAACGACCCCGACCTTGTTCTTGTCGATTACATGATGCCGAGCCCCAACGGCCTGGAATTTATCGAGCGTTTTCGCAAATTAGCAGGGAAGGGAGATATACCTGTTGTAATGATCACGGCAGTCAACGAAAAAGATATTCGTCTGAAAGCGATCGAGTTCGGTGCCAACGATTTTATCAATAAACCGATCGACACGGCGGAACTAACGGCGCGCGTGAAGAACATGCTTGCTCTGCGAAAAAGTCAAAAGGCATTGTCCAATCGAGCCGAATGGCTTGCGGAAGAGGTTCGGAAAGCTACCCATGAAATTGTCGAGCGTGAACGCGAAGTTATTCTCAGGTT
>JAEUSJ010000429.1 GCA_016788215.1 bacterium
GCTTCAAAAACACTTACTTTCTCTTATCCATCGGAACGAAGTCCCGCGTTGATGGCCCGAGATAGACCTGCCGCGGACGCGATATCTTCTGCTCCGGATCGGTGAGCAGTTCCTGCCATCCCATCAGCAATACTTCACCCGCTTTCACACGTTTGATGTATTTCGGAATCTTGTCTTTTAACTGAAAATATTCGACTAAGCCTTTTGTTCCTTTGAAATAAACAAATCCAGAGCTGTTGCAACAAATCCTCCAAAAGCGGCCAAAACCACCGATGTGAGTGATGCGGAAATTCCTGTGGATCTGATTAATTCAATCTTGTCAATCGGAATATTTGGGTTTCCGGCTACCAGAAAGGTGAGGCACAATCCGTACAAAGTGCCCCAGACGCCAGCGATCCAAATCAGTTTAGTGAAAATCGCTGCACGTGCCTGATCTTTTCTCATTCTAAAAATAACGGCTCCTATAATAACGATCGTTAGGAAATACTGCAGCAAACTGCCATCTGTAAATGGATTATAGCCACTCCATAACGATTTTATGAAAAAAGCAAACCCTGATTCCATGTTTCCTCCTTTTTTTAATAAGAAACGTCCTCAATTCCGTAAGCCCTTATCATCAAACCTTACTTTCTCTTATCCATCGGAACGAAGTCCCGCGTCGATGGCCCGAGATAAACCTGCCGCGGGCGAGATATCTTCTGTTCCGGATCGGTGAGCAGTTCTTGCCACTGCGCGAGCCAGCCTGATGTGCGGCCGATCGCGAAGAGCACGGTGAATATTTCCGCCGGAAATTTCATCGCTTCATAAATAATACCTGAATAAAAATCCACATTCGGATAGAGTTTCCGCTTTACAAAATAATCATCCTGCAGTGCGATTCGCTCGAGTTCGATCGCCATTTCCAGAAGCGGATTCTTTCCGGTTACTTCGAATACCTGCTCGGCGATGTTTTTGATTATTTTCGCGCGCGGATCATAGTTCTTGTATACACGGTGTCCGAATCCCATTAGCAACACCTCGCCCGC
>JAEUSJ010000042.1 GCA_016788215.1 bacterium
AAATTCAAGTTGGGTGATGCGGATAAAATCGGGAAAAGAATGGACAGATAACTGATGGATGCTATGGCTATCGCCGCGTTACCGCAAAGAATGGAAATCCAGTATCCATAAGCAACAACAAATCCGGCTAAATTGCCGAAAGCTTCGCGCGCAAAAACATAAGGACCTCCGATTTTTGGGAACTCCCTGCTGAGATGCATGAATACGATGGAGAGGAGCAGCGAGCCGATCGCGGTGAATATCCAGCCCAGGATGCTAATACCTCCGTATACGGCCAGCGCAGAGGGAAGCAGAAAAATCCCGGAGCCAATCATGTTTCCGACAACCAGCGACGTGGTTGTCCAGAATCCAAGAGATCGGTTTTCTTTGATTTGAATACTCAAATTTTTGTTCGTGAAATGGAGTCAACTGCTTTTCGAATTGCGTGAATATGTTCCGGAGTGGTGCCGCAGCATCCGCCGATGATCGAGACGCCTGCATCAATCAATTCAAAAGCCTTTTCGGCAAAATAGGATGGCGATTCACGATAAACGATCTCATTCCCTTTGCGTTCCGGGAGCCCAGCATTGGATTGAATGAGGATCGGTTTGTCCGACAGCTTTTTCATCTGTCTTGCGATCTCGATCATATTATCCATACCGTGTCCGCAGTTGGATCCGATAATGTCCGCGCCTGCTGCGGTTAGGCCATCAACTGCTTTTTCAATACTCACACCCATAATAGTGAAGTATCCCTTCGGTACTTTGTCAAACGTCATTGTTGCCATTACCGGAGTTGTGGGTGAAACGGATTTTGCCGCTTTGACGGCCAGCGCCGCCTCCTGCAGATCCGTCATGGTTTCAATGCAGATCAGATCAACGCCTGTGCTGACTAACGCCGATATTTGTTCTCTGAAATTATCGTACAAGACTTCTTTTTCAATGGTACCGTACGGTTTTAACATTTCACCCGAGGGGCCGCAGGAACCAGAGACGAATGCTTTATCCTTAACGATTTTTTTTACTGCGGAGACAGCGTTTTGGTTGATTTCCTCTGTCTTAGTTTCAAGCCGGTAATAGGAAAGTTTGAGAGTCGAACCGCCGAATGTATTGGTTTGAATAATATCGGCGCCGGCTTCGAGATACATCGATGCGATTTCCTCAAGAATTTCAGGATGATTCAGATTATACAACTCAGGGCAGTCGCCCGGTTTTAGGCCTCTCTGAAAAAGCATAGTGCCCATGGCGCCATCCGCAACAAGAATTTCGCCCGCCTTCAATCTTTCAAGGATGGGTTTCATGGTGCCGCCAACAGGTTATTCACGCATTCAACGCTTTTGGCTGCGTCAAACCCGTAGGCATCGGCTCCGATCTCCTGCGCATAGGCTTCCGTGATCGGCGCGCCGCCGATGATTGTTTTGATCTTTCCATTGAGGTTTCTTTCGCGCAGCAGATCGATGACGGTTTTCATCATCGGCATAGTTGTGGTCAAGAGCGCAGACATACCGATGAGCTTAGCATCTTCCCTGACGGCCGTGTCAATAAATGCTTCGGGTGGAACGTCTTTCCCCAAATCAATGACTTCAAAACCGGCGCCTTTTAGCAATATGCCTACTAAATTTTTTCCAAGATCGTGCAGATCACCCTTTACGGTTCCGATGACAACCTTTCCACGCGTTGGGATTCCTTCCTTCACAAAGAGAGGTTTAAGTTGATCCATTCCTGCGTACATGGCTTTTGCAGCTAGTAATACTTCGGGAAGAAAAATTTCATGATTTCTGAATTGTTCACCAATGACATTCATTCCGGAAATCAGGCCCTCGTCCAGAATGGTTTTGGGATCAATTTTTTGTTCGATAGCCTGCTTTGTTAACGCAAGAACTTTTTCGTCATCTCCGAGCTGAAGCTGTTTTGAAATTTCATTCAGGATTTCCATATGGTTCCTCAGATATTGAATAATTGTTACTACTCAGCCACAAAGTCACAAAGACACGAAGGAAATCAGAGAACAAATCGTTTGATTCCCTTCTTTAACAGAGGCACATTAAAATTAATCAGAAAGCCAAGTCGTTTACCGGACAGCTTCAGATGACTGAGAAGTTGAGCCTCCCACACAGCGTTTACGTCATCAACTGCTTTGAGCTCGCAGATAACAAGATCATCGACCAATACGTCCAGCCGTAATCCTTCGTCAAAGCTAATTCCATCGTACGTTATGGGAAGATGAACTTGACGCTGCGGGTGAAAATGCATTTTCGAAAGCTCGTGGCAAAAGCATACCTCATAAATTTTTTCCAGCAATCCCGGGCCTAAATTCTTATGAACTACGAATGCTGCTTGTACAATGGCCTTTGCTATTTCTTCTTCACTCTCTGATAGGGGCTTATACTCCATAATCTTTTTGTGCCTTGGTGTCTTAGTGGCTGAGTAGTTGCAAATAATTAATGATTGAGAATTCTCTCCGCTCTTTCAATGCATGAGTTTGCTTTGCAGTTGTAACAAAAATTGAAATTGTTCTGATAGTTGTGAATATGTTTATTTCCGTAAACCAAAACGCCGGATACCGACTTTATGGGTGTCATTAAACAGGAGTCATTTAAGGTAATACCGATTTGTTCAGGGTGAAGTCGCTGAAACATTTTTTTCTGCGCGGTGATGTGCCAGCCGCAATAACCGGGACTATAGCTTAACGCCAAGCTGCCTGCTGAGTTTTTCTTTTCTTGAGCAAGTTTATTCGTTAGCCGATTCTCAATAAATTCGACCGCATTGTCTGCGGCCAACGAGGCTACCGAATCAAGCATAGAAGCAATGGCGAAGTCATTCTTCTCAAATAACTCCTCAATCGTGCGGCTTATACCGGCGCCCATCGTGAGCGCAAATAAGGTCAGATGTTCAGACTGAGGAAAGATTATTGCCAGCGGAGCCTCCCCGTCGTTAATTCCTTCACCAAGAAAAACAGGTTCGAAATCACGTTTAGAAATATCCATGATAATACAAGACGGCTTTACTTCGGACAAAAACATGGCGATCGAAGTTTCAATCAAGTTACTGATGTTGCCTTTTAGAACTGTGCCGTTAGGAATTCCTTGAGCGCGGAGAATATTTTCACGGGATGGCGTAAGTTTATCGATTCCTATTTCAACGGATTCGATCACAGTTCTCTTACAGGCAGATGATCCTGTCCGTGTAATTTTGCCTCGGTTTCCATCATTTGTATGAGCTGCTTCCTTGTATCTTCAGGTAATGGAGAAGGCCGGTAACTCCGCAGCAGTCTTTCAACTTCCTTATGAGCTCTGTCTTCCATAGTTGACGATCCTTCCTCAACCCACCTAGCATTATTCGCTCGATTGATCACCGGGCCCGGAAAGAATATCTCTTCTTTCAGATATTTTCTTGTATGTTTGGAGATTAAAAGATGTTCGTCTTTCAACAGTTCTTCAAAACGGGGAAGCGAAGGAAAATCTTCTTTGGGCTCCATACCTTTTACCATACGCAGCATCATGCCGCAAATATCATTATCGATAACCAGTTTTTCCAGGCTAATGCAGCTTTCAAAATCGATCAACCCGGGGCCGGATATATTATTGATGCCCGCCAACGCGGCAAGGGTCGCGCCCATTCCGGTTTCAAGGCCGGCTTGTGTATCCAATTGTTTTGCGTCGGTCAGGGAGATATACGCCTGTGTCGGTATTCCGAGAAATTTTCCGATTTCATTATACGCACAGTCGATCATCATCGTTTCGATAGCGCCCATCGGAGTTGTTTCGTACCGGATATCAAATACTGCCGGAGAACCGCCGTACAAAATTGGCGTGCCGGGATTGGCAAGTTGACTGATCACAATTCCGCTTAATGTTTCCGCTGTGTGCTGAATGAGGGTGCCAACCAAAGTGACCGGCGCGACAAAACCTGTAAGCGGCATGGCGATAAATTCAACAGGAATGGAATACTTCGCACAATCCAGAACATTTTGAGATGTAACGTCGCTCCATTTTAAAGGCGAAGTCGGGCAGCAGGAAAATACAGCCAGAGGCATTTCCTTTAATTTCTGAGCTGATCCACGCACGGCAACGAGCATATTCTTCATGATCTCAAAAGATTCGATGGTGAATGTGCCGGTGACGACCGGCTTTGCCGAATAGAGCAAACTTAGAAATAGTCTATAGCTGTCGGAGATTTTATCAACAACATCTGCGGGAACCATCGCGGTACTTTGAGAAGAAATAAATTGAAGCTGCTCAACTACTTTTGCATACTGAATATAATCCTCGGTCAAAGGCCTGCGCATGGTTTTTGTATGGTAATCAAGGTAGTTGAGGGCGGATGAACCCGGAGTGAAATGAATGTTATGGCCTGAAAAATCATTTGTTGGTGTGCCGGCTGCATTGAATAATTTGAAAGCCTTCGGCACACTTGACAATGACTTCGAGATCAACGTGTCATTCATGTATGCCCTTGATTTCTGAGAATCTATTTTAGCTCCGTGATCGGAGAGCAGTGCAAGCGCTTTTGCATTATGAATTTCCACGCCGAGAGTTGAAAGAACACTTTTTGCTTCTGAAATTATTTTTAGAATTAATTCATCGGTCAGAAATCGGATCTGCGGTCTCATAGTGTGTCCTCAAAAAGCGTTGATTATTTATCCTATTGTGATCCTTGAGCGTCGTCTGACAGGGTCTTGATCAAGATGCCGACTAAACGAAAAGTAAGATACATCACAAAGACATGATGTGATGCGTTTAAAAGCTATGACAATTTTCAGTACTGTTCAATCAAAAAAATGTTCTACAACCGACAAATCTGCTTGAATAACTTGAGTAGTTTGTCTAATTTGTAAAATCATTTTACCGCCTGCCTTCGCCGAAACTCCGCGCAGGCAGGCAGAGAACGCGGAGTCCCGCAGAGAACGCAAAGAAATACCTTTGTTTTCCTTTGCGTTTAACTTTGCGCTCTTTGCGGTTAAGGCATTCACAACCAATTCAAATGATCGACCACGAGCACTTCATACGCCAAACACTCAAACTTGCGAGAAAGGGTATCGGCAAGACTGCAACTAATCCTTTGGTGGGCGCGATTCTGGTTAAAGTTGAAAACGGCGAAGGACGCATTATTGCCAAAGGCTATCATACGGGATACGGCAAGCCGCACGCAGAAGTGGAAGTTATCCGTCGGGCGAAACGTATGGGAGTCACCGATTTTTCAAATGCGATACTGTATGTTAATTTAGAACCGTGTTGCCATCATGGAAAAACGCCGCCGTGCACAGATTTGATCATTCAGGAAAAAATTCCGCACGTCGTTTTTGGAACGCCCGATCCTTTCAAAGCGGTTTCAGGAAAAGGCGCCGCACAGCTTACTGCTGCAGGGATCAAAGTGGAATATGGTTTTCTTGAAAACGTGTGTATCGAAGTGAACAAAATTTTTTTTAAACACATTCGCACTCAATTACCCTGGGTTACGTTGAAATTCGCTCAATCGCTGGATGGTAAAATTGCGACGGCCAGCGGCGATTCCAAATGGATCAGTTGCGAATCTTCGCGCCGATATGTTCATCAATTGCGCACGGAATACGACGCTGTGCTGGTCGGCGCTCAGACGGTGATCAAAGATAATCCGCAGCTGAATGTTCGCCTCACTAAAGGGCGCGACCCGAAACGAATTATTGTCGACGGACGCTTACGAATTCCACTTACCGCAAACGTTATAAGTGACAAGAAAGCTTCGAACACGATCATTTTGACTGCTAAAAATTCAAATCGGAAAAAGATTGATCAGCTGAGAAAAAAAGGCGTTCATGTCTACGAATTCCCTGCAAATAAATTTAAGATCGATCTCAAAGCTGCGTTAAAGAAAATACTTAAAGAAGAAAAGATTGCATCGATATTTGCCGAAGGCGGTTCCCTCATGCATGGCGAATTACTAAAAAGTAAACTCGCGGATGATGTGATCGTATTTATTGCACCGAAGATCATCGGGAGCGGAATTCCGTCTGTCACCGGCGAATTAACAAAGACCATTGGCAAGGCCGTAAAGCTAAAATTAAGTTCAGTAAAACCCATTGATGCGGACATCGTAATTCAGGCGAGGATAGTTCCATGATATTTCAAGCAACCACGGCATTGATCTTAGGATTGGGAATCGGATTTATCAATTCTATTCCGATCGGACCGATCAACGTATCGATCATTGATACCAGTTTCAAACGCGGGTTCCGTCACGCCATTATGATCGGACTTGGCGCGTTAGTCGTGGATATTGTTTATTGCGTGATCGGAATTTTCGGGGTATCGCTGATCAAGGACTATATTGTGGAAATGTTCCAACCGCTCGGATTTCCTGTTCTGGCGCTGATCGGGGGGCGGTTGGTTTATAAAGGCTACCGTAACAAAATGATCCAGACGTTTCACCCGCCCACGCAAAAGGAATTGACCAAGAATTTTTCTCTCGGCTTTCTGATCTATCTGACGAATCCCCTCGCCATCGGGTTCTGGATCATCACGGCAGGTTTTATTTTTTCGCATCGTATGATCGAACGAAATATGCCGGATCAGGTTAGTTTTATCTCCGGCATGGCGGTAGGAACGGCGGCGTGGTTTTTTTCGCTCGCAAAGATCGTTGCGTACAAACGCGCGGTGATTGCCGAAGAAACGGTGAAAAAAATTACGATGGCAACGGGAGCCGTATTGATCGCGTTCGGAGTTTATCTTGGTTATGATTTTTTGCTGTTTTTGAAAAAATGAGTTTACAATGACGGACATTGATTTACTAATTTTTGACCTCGACGGAACGCTCGTCGATTCATTGGACGATATTGTTTATTCGGTGAATTTCACTTTGCCGCAATTGGGGCTGGATAAACTTTCGCGCGACGAAATTCAAAGTTACGTCGGCGACGGCATCAAAATGTTGCTCATTCGCTCCGTGGGCACGCAGGCCGATGTTTCGGATGAATTGGTCGAACGCGCGCGGAAGATTTACTATGAGCATCATGAACGACACTGTCTCGATCATGTTCACATGTATCCAAACGCTTTAGAGGTTATGGAACATTTTCGTTCAAAGAAAAAAGCGGTGGTGAGTAATAAATCGGAGCGATTCACAAAAAAAATACTGGAGGGACTGGGTTTAGCTGCCTATTTAGACCTAATCATCGGCGGCGATTCATTATCAAACAAAAAGCCTGACCCGTTGGTGATTGAACACACCATCTCACTTCTAAAAGTTGAGAAGAGAAAAACCGTCATGATCGGCGATGGGCATCAGGACATACAATGCGGGAAATCGGCCGGAGTTATGACGTGCGGCGTGACGTACGGGTTCAAGCCCGTTGAAGACACAAAGGACGCCGATTTCAGCATCAACGATCTTATGGAACTGAAAAATATTTTTAGATAATTTAAAATATGATCACAAAGGATATTCTAAAAAAAGTTCGACGTATTGAGATCAAGACGCGCGGACTGGTCAATAATATTTTCAGCGGCGAGTACCATACGGTATTTAAAGGGCGCGGGATGTCTTTCTCTGAAGTTCGCGAATACCAGTTCGGCGACGAAGTGCGATTTATCGACTGGAACGTTTCTGCGCGCATGGACCGGCCGTATTTAAAAGTATTTGAAGAGGAACGTGAACAGACTTTAATGGTATTGTTTGATGCGAGCGCGTCCGGCAATTTCGGCACGCTGAAGCAGACCAAAATGGAGATGATGATAGAGATGGCCGCGCTAATTGCTTTCAGCGCGATAAAAAATAACGATAAAGTCGGGCTGTTGATCTTTACCGACACCGTGGAGAAATTCATTCCGCCAAAAAAGGGCAAGTCGCATGTGCTGCGGCTTATTCGTGAACTTTTGACATTTAAGCCTCAGCGGAAAGCGACTAAAATTTCAGCCGCGCTCGAGTACGCGATGCACGTGCTGAATCGGCGCAGTATTGTCTTTCTGATGAGCGACTTTCTTGATGCGAATTACGACCGGCCACTTCGCGCCGCCGCAAAAAAACACGATCTGATCGCTATTAGGATTTTTGACCGTCGAGAGAAAGAATTGCCGAAGGTCGGTATACTGACTTTGGAAGATGAGGAGACGGGAGAGTTGGTTGAATTGGATACATCGTCTGAAGAAACACGTCAAGCTATCTCCGAACAGATCGAGGCCCGGGCAAAGAATCAAAAAGATATTTTCAGAAAAAGTAAAGTTGATCTAATTGACATGGCGACCGGAACGGATTATGTCGAAGCCCTGATCCAATTTTTCAAGAATCGGGAAAAAAGACTGCAGCGAGGCTGAAAAAAAACATTGACATAATAATATATTTGTATTACGTTTACGGTTAAATTGAGCAACATTTCTACTCAGAATTTATTAATACTTTTAATACTACAAATATGATGAGGTAAAATCGTGGAACCAGTTTACGCAAGAGCCAAAGATTTACGCGAAAAAGTTGAATCGGTCATGTTAAAAAAAATCGAATGGCGCATTCTTTTTTCCGTTGACGGGAAACGTTCTGTACCGGACATCGCCGCTAAAGTGGAACGCGATGAAAATTTTGTCGGGGAAATCCTTGAGAAATTGGCCGGCGATAAACTGATCACCGGCGGCGGCGCGCCTTCGGGAAGAGTTACAACCAAGGAACCCGAGGCGGAAGCCAAAAAAGCGGATTCCAAAAAAGAGAAAAAGGAAACCAAGAAAAAGGAACCGGTCATTGAAGCGGAGCCGGTAAAAGAAGTCAAGAAGGAAGCGCCGAAGCCAAAAGAGGAGCCTAAAGCCGTTGCGGCGCCGAAGAAAGAAGATTTTGATCTGATGTCCGCCATGACCGATTCGCCGAAAGAGGAACCTAAGAAAGTTGAAGCGAAGGCCGCCGCAACCGCCAAACCTGTTGCGGCTACAGCCGGGGCGGGAGGCAAGAAAATTCTCGTAGTCGACGACAGCATTGTAATCCAGAAAATGGTCGAGATCGCATTGGAGAACGAGCATTATGCGCTGACCAGCGCGATGAAGGGCGAAGACGCCATTCGTATAGCTAAGGATCTGCAGCCGAGCCTTATTCTCCTCGACATGATGCTCCCGGATATGAGCGGCTTGGAAGTTATGAAAGCGGTTCGCGAGTTGGGCGGAAGCTTTACGACAGTTCCCATCGTCGTTTTAAGCGGCAAGGATTCACCTCAGGACAAAGATACGGCGATCAATAACGGCGCCAATGATTTCCTTACGAAGCCTTTCCATGATGAGGATTTACTTTCAAAAGTGCATGAATATATTGCGAAATAAAATGATAACGCGCATAGTGAATTAACTAAGAAAACCCTAAAGTTTTGTTTAGGGTTTTTTTTCTTTACCGTACAGTCATGATCACCGATCCGAAAGCCAGAAAATTTGTAGAATTTTATTTATCCGAATTGCTCACGCATGTGAAGAGCATGAGTGAGCACCGTTATTCGCCTTTGGAATATAACCTCATTAAGAAGGTGATCATTTTTATCACGCAGTCGCGCGATCATCTTTCACAGGTTGAGAAGTTATCTTCGGTTTCCACTTTATCTGCTTTTCACGCATTTCTGCAGAAGATCATTGAAAAAGTTCAACAGCCCGATTTTAAAAAAAGCCAGATGATTTCCGTGATCGAGACCGATTCGGAAAAATTATCGCAGATTTTGGTACAGATACTGAAATCGCGCGATGCACTGACGCTTTTAGAATCGGAACTGGCGAAAATCGGAATTGAGATCAGCACCGAGGCGCTACGGAATGAACCGGTCAGGATGGCCGATAGACCGTCCGAAAAACCAGCTAAATCGGTCACGCCTGTAAAAGAAAAAAGCACGGCCAAACAAACTATTAAGACAAAAGAGTCCCCAAAGCCACAGATACTGACCGCATCGGAATTCAAAAAAGTCGACGACATGATCGGTTTTCTTACCACGCGCGGGAAGAGGAGCAAGCATCATGATGATATAAAGGAAGAAACTTCTGCGGCGCGCTCATCGGCAGAGCCTCTTGTAACGGGTGGAGGCAAAGGCGAAGGCGTTGCTTCGGATATGGAAGACTTTTTTAACGAATTTCGCACGGAATTCGTGCGGCTTGAATCCGCGTTAACCCAATTGCGAACTAACTTAAGTAGAACCCGCTATATCGTTGAAGTTGCGGATTCTTTCGGCGAATTTAAACGCATAGGAAAAATATTCGAATTACCGCGTTTCAGCCGCACCATGAATGCGATGGAAAAAGCGTTGATCGATGTAGCCGATAATGCTGACGGTAAGAAAAAAGGATTGAACACGGTCTCATTCGGTGTTATACAGGAACTGGCCGTGTTGTTAAAGGAAATTGAACTGCAAAAAAACTTTCCGTTAAACCTGTATTTATTGAATGAGATCAACGCCTGTTTGGAAAATTTTACGGCATCTGCGCTGGAAAACAATGCAGTTGGCATATCCGACACGCATGTATCTGACCGAGTCGAAGCGGTCGATGCAGAAATGATGCAATCGTCAATCGACGACGATGAAGAGAAATCCGTAAATCTTGATCTCTCTAACGTGGCTCTTGATGATTTTCAGGTTTTTAAAGATGAGGTTCGATATACGTTTGAAACGGTTCGATCGGCCGTAGAAAAACTCAAGGCCTCCGGAAGTGATCCCGATTCAATCAAGGATATCCAGCAGTCATTCCGCAGTCTTTTTACCGGTGCCAGATTACTCCGATTTAATTTGCTAACAGCTCATTTTGAACTGATCCTCGCGCAACTGAAAACCTGCATTACGTCGCAAAACGCCATTGCTCCGGAATTATTACATCTGATCGAAGAAACAGTAAAAAACGGCGCCGTTCTTATTCAGGGAGAAAAGGTCACCGAGGCAGAATGGAACAAAATAAAATTAAGATTAGAAAAATTCGGAACGCAAAAGGAATTACCGACCGGAGAAACGCCGGCTGAATTTATCGCGCGGCCGACCAAAACGGCTCCGACAGAAAAAACGATTGGAAAAAAGGCCGTTCAGCCGGTGAGCGATTCGGTGCTTGCCGCAAACGAAAATTGGATAAATGCATTTCAGCCGATTCTCGAAAGCCATCCTTTTGTTGTTAAAGAAACTAAGGAAGAAAAACCGGTTGAGTTAGCAAAAACCGCTGAAGTGAAATCCCGCGAAACGCAAGTTCCAGTGCCGGAGATTACGAGAGCCAAAATAGCAGAACCCGCTAAAGTTACAAAAGCAAAAGATATTTTGGCTGAAAAAGAAAAAACGGCGGAGCCGGACCATGTTATCATTCCTACGAACCTGGTTGAACTGATGGCAGGCGGCGATGTTGACCTGAGCGATTTTGAACTGCCTTCATTTGTTGACAAATTGAATATTGAACCGCTAAATATCGCCGATCCCAAAACAAAATCAGGAAAGAAAAAGGTTGCCAAAAAAGCAACCGCTTCCGCAGCCGACACTGAAAAAATAAAAATTTCGGCTAATGAACAAAGGGAGAAAGCAGTTGCGGCGCCAGGAGCAGGCCGGTTCAGTCTTGAAGAGTCTAATTTTGATACCGTGGATATGGAGATTCTGGATATTTTTAATCAGGAGGCGGACGGTTATTTCAAAATTTTAGATAAGTCGCTTACCAAGCTCGAAAGCCAGATCACCGATGAGACCGCCCTTAAGGATATTGAGCGCGTGAGCCACAGTTTGAAAAGCTCCTCCAGAATGCTGGGCCTCGCCAAAGTGAGCGGACTTGCCGGCGTGATAGAGTTGATCGCGGAACGCTGCAACGAAAAAGAACTAGACATGGATGCCGATCTGAGAAATATAATGCGCGTAACCGTTCAAAGTATCACGAGTTTGCTTGAACGCAAACCGGCGGACGTCAGCGGTGTTATTGAATTTTTGCTGCAGCTCGAAGCGAAACTCTCTGCGCCGAATATTTTTATCGGTAACATTCCCGGCGCGCCGGCTGCCGTTTCATCCGGCGTATTTGTTGTCCCGCATTCCTTGAAAATCAAAGAGGCAATACCGGCTGAATCGAAAACCAAAGCGGAACCGGAGAAAGAAAAACCGGTAGAAAAGATTGACGTAAAAAAAGACGAGCCGGCAGAAATGAAAACGGAGTCCGCTGAAAATTATTTTACTAAGATCGGCGTCGATGAAGAGATTGTAGAAATATTTAAGGAGGAATCGTCAACTTATTTCATGCTCATAACCAATTCCCTAGCAGCGCTGCGGGAGAACCCGGCCCATGAAACGGCGATGCGCGATATAGAAAAATCAGCGCACAGCCTTCGCAGTTCGGCCAAAATGCTCGGATTTCAGAAGATCGGTAATGTGGTCAAACCAATCGAGGATGTGGCCGAACATATTAATGAGGGCACATTGGCTGTGAACGCGGAAATTGTAGACCTTTTTGCAAATGCTTTGACGGCGTTAAAAAAACTCGGGGATGGCGTTGATGTGGACATTACGGACGTGGTGGAAGAATTGATGCAGTTGGAAAAAAAGGCCGACCAGGGCATAACTCCGAAACAAAAACAAAGCGCCTCCATCGCGAAACCCAAAAAGGCTAAAAAACGATCAAAAACCCAGTCCGATTATTTTGAAGATATTCAGTTTGCTTCCGACCCCATTTTGAAGCAAGTAGATAAAGGCGCTGCAGAACTTCTCGAAGAAATGGCGCATTCTGCAACGCAATGAGTCAGTTATAAAACTTCATAGATTTAAAGGTTAAACTATGCGTACTGTATTTAAGTTGATAATGGTCTGGTGCTGTTGGAGTCAGATCGCATCAGCAGCGACGTCCTCCGGTGTTCTTAAAGACGATGAAACATGGGAAGGAGTGGTAATCATTACCGGCGACGTTACTGTGCCCGAAGGAGTTACGCTTCGCATCCGGCCGAATGCTTTAATAAAATTTGCGGCAAACCGGGACGATCAGCAAGGCGGCTATGATATCAATAAATGTGAATTGATCATCGAAGGTATGCTGCGCGCCGAAGGCCAGGAAAAATATGAAATTCGTTTCACGTCGATCAATTTCAGCCTTCCAGGCCAGGAGTCCACATTGAACGCCCAACCGCAGGCGAGCGACTGGTACGGCATCATTTTTAAGAAAGGGAATAACGATAAGAGCATTGTTTCCTACAGCGTCATTGAATTTGCTTATGACGGCATCACATGCATCAATGCTTCGCCCCGTATTTTCAGAAACCGCATTGAAGGAAATTATTGGAACGGCGTCTTATGCGACATTATGTCGGCTCCTAAAATTAACAGTAACCGGATCATGAATAACGGGTATGCCGGACTGAATTGTAAGATCGGATCCTCGCCCAGCGTCAGCAGTAATGAAATAAGCGGTAACCGATACGGAGTGCTCATACAGGACGTTTCTCAACCCGTGATCGGCGATATACGGCTTGGTGAAAATGCGGGAAAAAATGCGATTTACGGAAACCTGGAATTCAATCTCTACAATCACACTAAGAATGTCATATATGCGCAGCGTAACGATTGGGGCGATAATACGAATGCAGACCAGATGATTCACGATGACGATGAAAACAGAAAATTTGGACTTGTGGTGTATACGCCCGTATACCGCACCGGAAGTATTTCATATTCTGAATTGCAGAGCCTTGCAAGCGCTACTGCAACGTCCGTTCCGACCGAGGCTGAAAATAAAGCACAGAAAGAAGAACTTGAGGATTTGAAAAAGAAGCTAGCCGAAAAGAAAGAACAAACGTCCAAGCAGTTGGCCTCCGCATCGGACATAACCTCGAAGGAAGAAAAGGAAAAGATCAAAGAAGACCAAGCCAAAGAGAACGAGCGGTTAAAACTTCTTGAGGCTCAGATTAAACAGCAGGAACAGATAAAAATAGAACAGGAAAAAGCGCTTGCAGCCCAGAAAAGAGCGGAAGAAATCGAAAAGCAGAAAGCCGCCGCCGCAGTGACGGTTGAGAAAAAGGAAACAACCTCTACTTCTGCGCCAAGCTTTATTCCAACTAAAATGGCGAATGAACTTGATAACAACCCGAAACCGATTCAAAAGGTTAATCCCGTAATGCCTGATCTGCCGAAAAAGGCGAAGGTGAACGGGACGGTCTCATTACGCGTCTTGGTTGGCGCTAACGGTGTACCTGAGGAGATATACGTATCAAAGAAGATAGGCAATAAGGATTTTGATCAAATGATCAATGATGAAGCGATCGCCGCGGTGAAAAAGTGGGTGTTTGAAACAGGATTATCCAATGGACAGCCTGTCAAATATTGGACGGTCGTGACGGTTCTAATGAAATAATTTTTTTTACGAAAACGTGAAAGGTGATAGTGAAGTTTTCATTATCACCTTTTTTGTTTATAGGCATTATCGCGGGAGCGCCCCATTGGATATCCATAAACGGATGGTGTCCATTTGTGCCGTTGTAAGAAATGGAGGCCCGTCGGCAGGCATCCGGTCCCCGTCAATTCCGGCAGTACCTTCAATTTTTCTTACCAAATAACTGTTATCCGGAGCGAATGGGAGTACACGTTTTAGTGATGGTTGTTCCTCGCTATTTACGTTCACAATATCGTCATATGCAGAAAACTGAGATAAATTCATTCCTGCTTGCGGCGAGGATCCAGCATGACAGCCTGAAGTGGCGCATTCATTGGTAAAAATATTCTGAACATTTTCCGGAACTAACAAGCCACTGCCGCTTCCTAGATTGTCAACTTGCTCCAGTTTGCCGCAGGAAAACATGCTATAACATAGTGTGATTATGTACACAGATTTCATAAGTCTCATTCTGTTAAAAACGGTTACCACTTGAATTGCCTGTAAATATTGAACCCGAGGTGTACCGCCGGATCTTTTGTGGTTAATTTATTAAATGGAACGGGTTTTGTAGAACTGCCTGGAATGTATTGTGTTGTGTGAATAGACTGGGAATTGGAAATAAGCAACTGAAACACATGCAGCCGTACTTTATACGCAAGGCCAAGCGACCATGTATCATAGCGCCGGTCATCCGCAAAATCATTTCCTTTATATCCGCTGATCCTTGGAATATATTCGGCGGTTAAAGCAAAATTTTTCATGGGCTGGTATTGAGCGCCCAGACCGACCGCAAACGTTGCTCGGCTGTCTTTATAATTTTGAAAAGTAGTGTCGTTAATCTGCTTGATAATCCTTGCATTATGATTACTTCTGAATGCAATGGTTGGAGCGGCCAAAATTGAAAATGTATTTGTGATCATTGAACCGGCAAGTAATTGGACGTTAGGTGAAAACCGGTGCTTTGCATTCACATCGCTTCGGCTGATCCAGTTGAAGCCTGCATAGATTCCAATTGACAACGGCATGTTCCCGGATTGTTGGATTGGAACATGTTTTATGGCAACTTCAACATCCTTATTTTCACCGGAACGTCGGACCAGGATGTCCGTATTTTTGTTGAGGCCGACGGATAAATTGATACTTGTGATCGCCCCATTATCTAATCCAAAAAAACTTCCCAGTGTATTGCTTCCGCCTCCGTTGCTGACTGCAAATCGGTGCAGAATACGGAATTCAGCGGTCTTTGAACCCAATACGCGTGTCGTCGGCAGATTAATGAGCTGTGTGGCGAGAAAAGCTTCTGAACTTTCATCGGAGGAAGGTGAGATTTCGGAATTGGATTCTGCTATTTCTCCCCAGATGTTTGTTGGAAATGACTGAATCCAGTTTTCGATAACGTTAATCTCGTCCTTCGATAATTTCTCATCGTCCAGGGGCATACCTTCGTCTTTGAATGGAAGCTGTTCTTGATCGCGGATTATTTTTCGGTAAAGATAACTGTCGCTGACGTTGTTAGGCATGATACGCTTGAGAGAAGGATCTTCAGTACTGGCGCTATTGACGAGATTTCTGTAACTGAATCCGTCTTCAAGCGACAGTCCCATCGGGGCTTGTTCTGAACTGTGGCAGGATACGCATTTTGCGGTAAAGATCGCCTGTACTTTCGTAAATTTATCAAAATGCGCCTGATCCTGAGCGGCAATACTTTTATTCAGGTTCATCATGATTGCTAATAGGAACCCTCCGAGAAGATACTTATTCATATGATCTTTTTCTTGGTTAGTCTAATACCTTAGTAGGGCTCCGATGTTGCCCATGATCTTTAATCGGGAATTGTCCGATGTGTTTTCTACCTTGCAGCCCTGCATAAATGCAAAAGTGATAGCTTCTTCTATAACATCATCAAGGTCATGGGCTTTACCGGAGCAGATCGGACAAGTATCTTTGGGGCCCTTTTCTTCGGGAACTCCGATAAAAAAACATTGGTGACAAACAAAACCGGGAGCTTTGTAGCTTTTGGCGACAATGAGTGTATTCACACCGCCGCGACGCAGTGATTGTAACGTGGGCTGTAAGCCGAATATTCCTTTACCGCCGGCCGTATTCGCTTCGCCTTTGAGCTTATCTATTAATTCCGTTTCATACTTCTTTTCAGCCGCCCGGGCAACTTCCTGTGACTTTTTTAATATATCGTTCAGAGGCGCTTCCGGTTCAACCACAATGTGGCCGACGATTTTTTTTCGGGTGGATGAAGTCAGAGTGGATTCAAATTGTGATATGATATTTTGTCTGCCGCCGATGATCAGGCGCGTCATATCCTCCTCTTCGATGAGTTTTTCTGTCTGTGCCGCCACATGATTAAAATGCTTCTGCACCATTTCGTCGTGGGCGCGATTAATGTTTCTTTCCTGAGTCCCCTCAATGCCGCCGTATTTTATTTTTGGCAAGACGTCATTGTGGATGCTGAGGTATTCCTTGACAAACCCGAGCGTCACGTTCAGAATTTTCGCTTTGGCGCTGTCCACAAGCACAATACCGTAACTGCGATGCTCGCATATCAATTCGCTCAGCGTTCGTATGTAGGGATCATAGTCGGCATTCAAATGGTTGGAAACCGCCTGTGGAAGTTCCAAAAGTTCCCAAAAATTATTGGCGCTGCAAGAAAAAATGGCCAAACCTTTATGATGGTCGTTGTGAAGAAAGTCGTGATGGACAAAATGTTCAATTTTCGAAAAGTCGTTTTCAAGGGACAGAACCTGCTCGCGGGCTAATTTTTTTTCATGCTTTATTTTGTCCAATCCCTGACGCCGGTCTTTGATCATATCTTTTAAGGCAATTTTATGATTATTATTTTTGTCGAGATGAAGATACATCGAAGTAATAAAATAATCTTTACTGCCCATTTTCGACAGCCGTTCGATCGTTTTTTGATTCAGCATGGGATCTCCTTTCTTAAAACCGGTAAGGTTATTTATTTAACGGATAAGAAGCAGAATATGCAGGATAATTATATAAATCATAATGAAAGAACACGCGGTTGCGCTAAACATTTTGAGCCATGATAGGAATCTCGACGTTCAAGTTCTTCCTGAATCCATTTTGCCATTTCATTTCCGTTGGTTAACCATTTGGGCGCTATCAACATATCCTTTGGTGTATCGCCATACAAACGCTGTATGCCGATACGCGGCGAGAGGCGTTCGACAAAATCGGCGGCGAGTTGTATGTATTCGTCCTTCTCAAAAATGTGGAATGGATCAGAATGATAAGTAGAGGCCAGTGCTGTTTTCTCAACTATGTGCAGATTATGAATCTTGATAAAATCGATCGGTAGATCAGAAAGCGCATCGGCCATCGCGATCATCTCTTCGCGGGTTTCTGTTGGAAACCCAAGAATAATGTGTGCGGAGATATCGATATTTCTTCCGGCAGTTGAGTTTACGGTATCAACAAAACACCGGTAATCATGCGCGCGATTAACCCACTGCAAAGTGCGGTCATAAATGGATTCACAACCGTATTCAATACCGACATAATGTTTTTGCGCTATATTTTCAAGCAGAGAAAGCTTATCATCGTCTACGCAATCGGGCCGTGTTCCAATGGCCAGCCCCATAATATCAGGATGCGAAAGCGCCTCTTGGTAAAGCGACTCCAGTTCATTCACCGGGGCGTAGGTATTGCTGTAGGACTGAAAATATGCTAGAAACCGGTCAGTATGAAAACGTTTTTTGAGGAAGGGAAGCTGGCTATCGATCTGATTCTGAACGGGCACAGACGGTTTAAGATAGACCTTTGCGCGGAATAATTGGGACGCCGGGCTGAATCCATCGTTATTGCAGTAAGTACATCCGCCGCTGGCAATGGTGCCGTCGCGGTTGGGGCAGGTAAATCCCGCATCGATGGTCACACGATGAATTCGGTGGCCGAAACGCCATTGAATGTACTGATTGTAGGTAAAAAACCGCCGATCCGGGCGAATGAACGGATGTTCATCTAAACTCAACCATGATCGTTTGTCGATCGTAGCGGGGGAATAGATCATTAAGTTTCTATTTGGTGTGGGTAATCAATAACAATATACTGAACGATAATTAGAAAATCAAGAAAGTATGGAGCAAGCAGCGAGGCTTTACATTGCATGAATTTAACACGGATGATCAATTCAGGCATATGACACAAAAATCATAGAATTAAAACCTATAACTCAGTTCGGCAAAAAAACGGTCTGCTTTTTCATACTGCCCCGTAGAATATTCGTATTCAAATGAGGTAAAAAGTTTTCTTGTGAGAGCATAACTGCCGTCCATTGTGATTGAACTGCGGCTGTATTGTGAGTTCTGAAAAATATAGCGGTAATGATACGTTCTATAAGTGGTTGTTAGATACAAGTTAGAAAATTGCCTTGAAATACCGTAACTCGAACTATACGCTTTTGTAGTAGGAGTTGAAGTATAGAAAAACCGATAGTTTAAATTTAACTGAGATTTCAATAAATTGTAATAATAGAGGCCCGCTGAATTTAAATACGTTTTATGAGGGTCACCGGCGCGCGTCCGAATACTTGATCCCGCTGAGAGCGTTATCTGCCTGGTTGCACGCCAGCTAATATCTCCACGAAATCCTTGTAACAGCGCGTCATCAAATAAACTATCCGGGATAGCACGATACGTTTGAATCATGAATACGTTGACTCTTGAGTCATAACTTGCGGATAAACCTACGGATGGAACCGGCGCATAATGGCCCATAATGTAGAAATTAGAAAGTTCAATCTTGCGTTTTCTGTTTGACAATCGGCTTCGATTGATTCCGATTTCTGAATTTTGATAGAAATAGATTTTTTGTCCCAACGTGGCATCATTCTGAAAATAAAAATATTCACGATCAATTTTATTATTATAGTACTGACCCGAAAATGCCAATGTAGTGTTCCATCGCCATGCGGGAGACAATATCTTCTTATAGTTTGCATAGATTCCTATTTTTGAGTTGGTCAAGTCCGGCTTCGAGTTAAGATTATTTGGCTGCGTACCCCCAAAAGTACCTACTTCCCATTGATTGGAAAGTTTGTAACCAAGGAATACTCCATCAAAATTTCCGACGCCGTTAATCACCGGTGCGAAAATACGGCCTGCAGAATACCGGAAAGGATGGGACGGATTATTGTATTCTACGGCCAACTCATAAACACGAACCGGATAATTATTGGCGCGGGTCGGTCTAGTCGAATAGGTTTTTCTAAACCGAATATTGCTGCTGAAATTGTAATAACTTCCTTGGATGCGATTGACATCAAGATTGATCAATCCGCCGGGTTGCTGATAACTGTAATCCGGATTGAGTCTGTCGTGTGATACATATCCCTGCATGGCAATCCTTCCGGACAATTGATTGGCCCTTTGAGCAACCGACCGCACAGATGTTTGCTGAGAATATGACTGTCTTAAAGAATCGTTTTCATTCTCGGCTTTTCCCAGAGTACCAGTCCATAGTGATCTAAAATCCATA
>JAEUSJ010000430.1 GCA_016788215.1 bacterium
CGATCATCAGAAATGCCACATCCGGTATCGGACATCTGAATAATCACTTTTTCAGTTACGGATTCGTAGTTAATTAATACATACAAGCTTCCGCCTTTTGGCATCGATTCGATTGCGTTTAACAAAATATTGATAAATACCTGCTGCATTTTTTTAGGATCAATCCACAATGCGGGAACTTCGATCGCATATTCTTCATGAATCGTGATCTCGTTCTTTTTAATAAAATGACGTAAGAGGCCGATGGATGTTTGCATCAGCTCTATGATGTTCGATTCGGATTTCTCCATTCTGCCGGGCCTGGCAAATGTAAGCAAGTCTTTTACAACTTTTGCGCAGCGCGTTGCTTCTTGTTCGATAATCTGCAGGTCCTTATGATGCCGGTGCCCTTGTTCTGTTTCATTTAGCATCGTTTGCGCAAAACCTAAAATGATGGACAACGGATTATTGATCTCATGCGCGACACCGGCGGCCAGCGTTCCCACACTGGCTAATTTAACCGATTCAACAAGCTGCTGTTCGAGATCCTTGCTTTCCGTAATATCCTTCAGGATCTCTATAAAATATTCGGTTTGCTTTGATTCATTCAGTACGGGAAATGTGCTGGCCTGGAAATATCGTCCGCCACTTACAATTTCAGAAGTGTGGGACTGTGAAAACTCCATCGTCATCACTGCCGGACAATGTTCACAAACCGATTCACGCTGGAAGTAGCGTTCATAACATTTTTCACCTTCGGCTTGGGTGTCGAAGCCTTTTGGAGAAGTATAATTTCCTGTAAAAAAAAATTCAGCAGTAGCCTTATTATAATTTTTGATATAAAATGAAGTGTCCTGTACACTTATGAAATCGGTGATTCCGTCAAGAACCGACTGGAGATAATTTTTAATATCACTGACCTGCGCGTGCAGGCGGATATTTTCGAGCTTCGATTCATGAAGCGTGAGCACGTTGGAAATGATATTGGCTAATTCTTTGTATCCAAAGGGCTTTAACAAATA
>JAEUSJ010000431.1 GCA_016788215.1 bacterium
ATCCAATATGTTGGCGATGCGTAACTTTACCGGTAAAGACTGGACAGTTCTCATCAGCATTACTGCACACGGTGATCACATAATCGAATGGTTGTTGAATGAACTGGTCCGTGTTTTTAGGATAATTCTTGCTGATGTCAACTCCCACCTCTCTCATAACTTGAACGGCTTTTGGGTGAACTTCTCCGGAAGGTCTGGTTCCGGCCGAATACACCTCAAGATTTCCGTCAAACGATTTCAGAAATCCTTCCGCCATTTGACTGCGGCAGGAGTTGCCGGTGCATAGAATGAGAATTTTTTTCGACATGTATCAGCTCCTGATTTTAATAGTCAATATAATTAATGTCCTATCTTGGGAGTTTGAATGACTAGGCTTTTTTCTTTTTCAAGTAATTCATCCGGAACGCAAAAAATAATTTCGTGCGCAAAAACGTCCAATATTTTCTTTTTCGCATACGAGCGGCTGTGAACGAGACTAATCTCGCGTTTGGGTATCGGTAAAGCAAACTCCCTCACATAGAGTTTCTTCTTTTCTTCGGAAAGTTCCCGTACGGCAAGATACGGCAACAGGGTCATTCCATAATTTTGTTCGACCAGCTTCCTTAATGTATCTAAATTACCGCTTTCAAATTTAAGAGAGGTTTTGCCGTGCGGATGTTCAGTACGTTTCTGCTTACACAGTTCTACCGTTTGCCCTCGAAAACAGTGCCCTTCGGTCAAAAGCCACATGTCTGATAATTGCAGGTCTTTGATGTGAATTTTTTTTCGTGTATTGAGCCGGTGTTTTTCAGAAATATACGCCACAAAAGGCTCATAAAACAACGGACGCTCACTTATACTCTTTTGTCTCAAAGGCGTTGCGAGAAGTCCTGCATCAAGATCATCACGCATCAGCCGTTCCACGATTTCTTTTGTTTGCAGTTCTTCAATGACAAGTTCGACCTTCTGGTGTTTTGTTATGAAATTTTGAAGAAATAAATTGAGCAAGTAGGGCGCGA
>JAEUSJ010000432.1 GCA_016788215.1 bacterium
AATAGCATGGCTTCGCAAATCGTTCACGAAGAAGTTCGCAATTATTTTACGGAAGACCTTGTTTTTGAAACTTCCATTCCGCGTGATACATCTCTTAACCTTTTGTATACAGGCAATAAAAACTTACCGGATGCCCTGGCTGAATTAGAATCTACATCCGAAGGATTGCAGGCGTATTACAATCTTGCCGAAGAAATAAATTTTAAATTTTTTTCACGTTCTTCCAACGAATTAATTGCAAAAAGTTTTTAACTTAGTTAATACCTACGGAAATTATTATGCCCAATTCAACTGTTTCAACTGAAAAATTTGCTGAATTTATTTTACCCGATAATTTTGTTCAATTCCTTCCATTAAGTTCAGAAATCATTATCCATGAGTCCTTGCGGGGCCTTGCGTTAGATAAAAGTTTTTTCAACGGCTGCATAAACTTCATTAAAACCCGATTTCCTAAGCATGACAAAGAACTTCTATACCGGATCGGATTTCAATGGGGCGACGAGGTGTATTCAAAGATCGAGCGTCTTGCATTGCTGACATTTCCCGAAGTTCGCACAATCAAAGACCTCAGTATGGATCAGTTTCATCAGCTTTTCACCAACTATTTAGCCGCACTGGGATGGGGAAACTTTGAGCTAAAAAGACGCGACGATTTTTTGTTTGTTGATTTACACAACTCGATCCTGGTTAATGACGTTATAGCCAATGCGACGGGTGACGATTCAAAAACGGCGTGTGAATTGTACGCTGGTTTTTTTGCCGGAATCTTCAGCCGCATTTCGAATATGAACCTATCCTGTGTCGAGATCACCTGCAAATCCGAAGGATACGAATGGTGTTCATTCTTGTTGGATAACGACGATACAATCGGGATGGTCAACACTTATATAAAACAACATTTTTCACCTCTCGAGGCATTTCAAAAAATCAAAAAAGAGATAGAAGAAGATTAGTATGGAATCCCAAACGAAATTTACGGAAACGGCCGCAGCAG
>JAEUSJ010000433.1 GCA_016788215.1 bacterium
ACCGTATTGACAAGGGATGATAAATACATCATCCTACCTAATAACGACTTGACAAGAAATCAATTAATTAATTGGACGCACAGCAATATTACTTCAAGATTCGACGTATCCGTTGGCGTTGATTATTCTTCAGACGTGAAGCTTGTGATGAAGATCCTGAAAGAAGCCGTTGAAGCGCAGGAGGGCGTTCTGAAAAATCCGCTTCCATTCGTTCGGTTTACGGAGTATGCCGAGTCATCGCTAAATTTTTCGGTTTTCTTCTGGTCTGAAGAAGTGTTTAGAGTTGAAAATATCAAAAGCGAGATTAGGGTACGGATATTCGAAATGTTTCAGCATCACGGAGTCAAAATACCTTTTCCTCAAAGAGATATACATATCAAAAACTAAAACATGGAAAATTTGATTCAAGAATTTCTTTTTAACCCTATCGTCGGCAAAGTTGTAACTATTTTAGTTGGCGTTGTGGTCATTTGGGCGTTGATCAAAGCGCTGCAAAAGAATCTCTTTTCTAAAATTAAGGATAATGATAACCGGTACCGGGCGAAAAAGCTTAGCAGTTTTATCGGTTATTTTTTCACAATTATTTTACTCACGATAGTCTATAGCGATAAGCTTGGCGGATTAACGGTTGCGCTGGGTGTAGCAGGAGCAGGAATTGCCTTTGCGCTTCAGGAAGTTATTGCTTCTATAGCTGGATGGTTAGCTATTATGTTTGGGGGATTTTATAAAACCGGTGACCGTGTGCAACTGGGCGGTATCAAGGGGGATGTTATGGACATCGGCGTCTTAAGAACTACCATCATGGAAACAGGGCAATGGGTTGACGGTGACTTATATAACGGAAGAATTGTCCTTATTGCTAATAGTTTTGTTTTCAAAGAGCCGGTCTTTAATTATTCAGGAGACTTTCCATTTCTCTGGGATGAGATTAAAGTGCCTATACAGTATGGCAGTAATTATGAAAAAACTAAGACGCTATT
>JAEUSJ010000434.1 GCA_016788215.1 bacterium
GTTTAGTAAAATCAGTTTTCGACTTCGCTCAGACTGAAGTGTTCTCTTCCATTTGTGAGCCAACCCGATAAGCGCATTATTTAATACCCTTCTGCCCACCCGTATCTTCGCGTATCAGCCTCTCCGTAAATCACCCCGGTTACGGGATCTATCCAAATCGAATGTGCATCTCCTAAATAAGTAACCTCTAATATATTGTGTCCTCTTGATCTCAAACTGTTTACTATTTTTGCATCCCACCTGTTTTTTTCTATGGTTACCCGATCCGGCATCCAGGTATGATTTAAACGCGGATAATCAATAGCTTCTCGCAACGTTAACTGATAATCAGTAACACCAATGATAACCTGCAATACCGTATTAATAATAGTCTTCCCGCCGGGAGAACCCGTGATCAATAACGGCTTACCGTTTTTCAGTACTATAGTTGGCGCCATGGAACTTAGCATGCGCTTGCCCGGCTCGATAAGATTAGGACTATTTCTTTTTTGATTTTTTAAAAGGGAAACATCAGGCTGAATATTAAAATCATGCATCTCATTATTCAACAGAAAACCCAACCCTTTCACCACAGCTCCTGAACCAAACCATTCCTCTATGGTATAGGTATTGGAGACCACGTTCCCCTCCATATCAACAACAGAAAAGTGAGTAGTCTCCATAGATTCGTCAAATGCAGAAGTATCTTCGCTCATTTTCACGCTCGGTATAGCCTTAACTTTATCAATAGTTTTTGCAAGATCTTTAGCATACAGTTTTGACGTCAGATGATGAGTCGGCAATTTTACAAAATCCGCATCGCCTAAGAACCGAATCCGATCAAAAAAACCAAACCGCATGGCTTCAATAATGATATGCAATGATTCAGGATTGTTTTGCTTCAGTTCAAAATTCTCAAGAATGTTGAGTATCTCCGTTAACACGACCCCGGCCGACGACGGCGGCGGCATACCGAGAATCTCATAATCGCGATATGT
>JAEUSJ010000435.1 GCA_016788215.1 bacterium
ATATCAGTGTACACGCGCGCTTTGTCAGGAAGCATGCCGAGTACAATTTCAAATTGAGCTTTTGACTCTGTCGTTCTGCCCCACTTTTGATACAGAATACCGAGATGGCGATACGCAAAATCGCTATAAATATCGTATTCAATGGTTGATTTGAACTCATCTTCCGCCTTTTTGAAATAGACGTTCGCCGAGTCATGCTTATTGGTCTTCATCAGGGCCATACCCATTTTGAAGTGAATCCAGCCCATCGTGTCAAAGTAATAAGGATTGCGTTGCGACAATTCAATGGATTTTTGCGATAACTTTTCCGCTTCCGGCAGCCGTATCGCATCCGTTGCATAGCGCCAGGCCAGGTTATTGTAAGCGCCGTTCTCCTCCGGAAATTTTCGTATGTTCTCATAGAATAGCGAGTCGGCTTTTTCCTGTACACCTGCAGACGTATAGAAATCCGCGTAGATCTGGTCGAGATTAGGCAGCGAAGGATTTGCCGCCTTTACAAAGTCGGCCGCTTCTAAAGATTTTCTGATCAATGCCCATTTTTTCTGCGCTGTAAGAAAACGATTATTCACTTCCGTTTGATACAAGCCGCTCAAACTAAGATAATTTCCTATATTCTCAGGTTCGTATCGAATGGTGAATTGCGCCTGCTCATAAGCTTGTTCAAAATCTCCGATCTCCGCAAGATAACCGGAGAGTAAATTACGCGGGGTCGATGTGAGCGGATTGATACGAATTGCCTGTTTAATCTCAATAATAGCTTCGTCGTATTTTTTCTGAGCAAAAAGCGCGCTGGCCGTATATACGTAATTAATGATATTTGATTCATCCAACTGTTTAGCTTTTTTGGTGATCTGCAAAACTTTGTCATAGTCATTTTGCGAAAGCATCAAGCTTGCGCGGCGCAACACTAATTCAATGCTTGTGGGATTCAATTGCAGAAGAGTATCGAGAACGGCGGATGCCTGATCGTAATT
>JAEUSJ010000436.1 GCA_016788215.1 bacterium
GCTATTTTTCCTTCCAAGACAATACTATTCTCCTTCACATTCGGTTCATAAAAACTAATATCTTTGTGATAAATAGAATCCAACCCAACCTCACGTATTTTCCATTCCGGCCATGACCCGGTTTCGCCGCCGGAGAGTCGCTTTACATACAGAACAATTTGACGGGCGTAATATTTTTTTGACTTCTTGAAATTGAGTTGATCTATTTGTTTACTGAATTCATGAAGCGAGTCGAGCAGTGATGATCCCTGAATAAAACCTAATCCTTCTATGGTTACGGTTCTTGAATTAAAGTAAAACTCCGATACGACCGCTCCGTCCAGCTTGGAAGTTTGTCCCGCTGCATGCGACAGTTTATTCTCAATCCAATTATACATATTAAAAAAATCGCGTTTGGGCAAACGAGAAGAAACGAATTTGCGCTTGCCGTCCATGTATCGATAATAAATAACCGTTCCATCCGCATATAAGCTAAAACTCGGCGCGCTCAGTTCCGTCCCAACCAACGCAGTAACACCGCCGTACACTTTTTTTTGAAAAATGAGGTCGGATGGCATGTGATTATCCAGATAAGATACGGGCGCGCAGGAATTGAAAATGAATTGTAACAGGGAGATGAATAGAGCGGCAAAAAAATTAATTTTCATTCTTTCCCATTTTCTTTTTCAAGGATATCCAAAAGTTCGATAATGTCGTTGATCTCATAATCGGCGCCCGGTTCTTTAGTGTCAAAAATATCGCCATACCGCGCAAAGACGGTTTTCATACCAAGCTGTTTTGCGCCGAGCATGTCGCGCTCCGCCCAATCGCCGATCATCAGGGTTTCTTGAGCCTCCACCATAAGTAATGACAATGCTTTTTTAAAAGGCGCCGGATGAGGTTTTCGCTCAAACGTGTCTTCGTAAGTCACCACAGCGTCAAAGACGTGGTGAAGTTTAAGATAACACAAGCGCAGCCACGCTTCCCGCGTAGG
>JAEUSJ010000437.1 GCA_016788215.1 bacterium
AGGGTTGAGGTTGGAAACCCGAGCCCGTCATAAAACGCAGTAAGACGTATGAATTTCCGTTCCTGCCGACGATTGGGCTGAGTATGGTGTTTTTAGATATAACCTCACCCTGTCCCTCTCCTCGAACGAGGAGAGGGAACGTACTAACGCAGATCGTATGTCCCCTTCTCCTTTTCAAGGAGAAGGGACAGGGTTGAGGTCGAAAACCCGATCCCGTGATCGAACGCAGAAAAACTTTGGAATTTCCATTCCTGCCGACGATCGGGCTGAGTATGGTGTTTTAGCTATAACCTCACCCTGTCCCTCTCCTCGAACGAGAAGAGGGAACGTACTAACGCAGATCGTACGTCCCCTTCTCCTTTAAAAGGAAAAAATTTTAAAATGAAAAAAAACAGGATTATTTGACAAAAAAATCTCCCCTTGACATCTTAAATGAAACTTTTTATATTGGAAACCGTAGAAACGAACTGAGTTTCCGATAAATATGGCAGTTTTGATAACTTAAACTGCTAATTTTTTTAACTTTACGGAAACCGAAAACACCGGATTAGTTTCCGGTAACTGAGGAGAGAAAATGTCAGAAGAAATGGAAATCAAAAGACGAATCATGGAAGCCGCCGGACAAAAATTTATCCACCACGGATTCAGCAAAGTTACCATGGAAGAAATTGCAGACGAACTGGGCATGAGCAAAAAAACGCTGTATCAGCATTATACGAGCAAAATGGATTTGCTGAATGAACTGGTAAAGCACAAGGTTGGGGAATGTAACGGCTTTATGTGCGGATTGACCGATACCAAGGGCATGCCCTTCGTGGAAAAACTAAAAAAGATGATTGAGTTTGTCGGAACGCTGTACACCAGCTTCAATAAGCATTTCGTCGATGACATGCGCAAGCACGCCCCGGAAGTTTGGAAGGTGATCGATGATCACCGGCGGAAACATATAGTGGAAGAATTCGGCCAACTCAT
>JAEUSJ010000438.1 GCA_016788215.1 bacterium
TCGGCGCCGATATTCACGCAGATTTCTTCTTTCGTCATTTTGTTGGCAATCAATTCTTCTTTGGTCGGAAAATCCATACCATAGTAGCAAGGCGATTTCACTGGCGGCGAACTGATTCGTACATGAACTTCTTTCGCACCTGCTTTGCGGATCATCGCGATTAAAGGTTTTAGCGTGGTGCCACGCACGATCGAATCATCGATTACCACTACACGGCGGTCTTTCAGAACGCCTTCAACCACGTTGAATTTGACTTTCACTTTCAGATCGCGCATAGATTGAACGGGGTGAATAAAAGTTCTTCCCACATAGTGATTACGTATCAGCCCCAGCTCAAACTTAATACCAGTTCGACGTGAATAGCCGACGGCCGCCGTATTGCTCGAATCGGGAACGCTGATCACAATATCCGCTTCGACTGGAAATTCCTCAGCCAGATGTTTACCTAATTTTCGACGGGCCTTGTCAACGTTATCGCCAAAGATTTTACTGTCCGGACGGGAGAAGTATACGAATTCAAATATACAATGCGCAGGCTGACGCGGTTCAGTAAATAACATTTCGCAGCGCATACCCGATTCATCGACAACAATGAATTCGCCCGGCTTTACGTCCCGTATGTATTCCGCGTCGATGATGTCAAGCGCGCAGGATTCGCTGGCCACAACAGTGGCGTCGCCTAATTTACCAAGGCACAATGGGCGAATTCCATTAGGATCTCGCGCCGCGATAAATTTATCCTTGGTTAACAACACAAGCGAATAAGCGCCCTTGATCTGCGTTAAAGCATATTTCAATTGATCTTCGATTTTTTTCAATCCGGAATGGGCGGCGAGATGGAGAATAACTTCGGTGTCGCTGTTGGATTGAAATATGGCGCCCTGATCCTGTAATTCATTGCGTAACTGAAAATAGTTGATCAGATTTCCGTTGTGGCCTGCGGCAATTTCACCGGT
>JAEUSJ010000439.1 GCA_016788215.1 bacterium
TATACAACTTTGTTACAACGGTACCGTATTTAAGACCAGCGTTTATTCAAGTATTGAACGGCTGGTTTTTTAATTTTTTTTAAAATTAATGGAAAAAACAGAAAAAACTATATTTGATTCGCTGGAAATTCCTTTTGAAGACGCGGGTAATGTGAAAGTGAAGTCTGTTCAAACGGCGAAATCGGCAAAAAGCCGCGAACGGTTTGAGTGGATCGAGATCGAGCAGCCGAAACAATTCACGAAGCGTTTCAAAACGGAAGCAAAGGCCGTCAAATCTAAGCGCTGCCCTCGTTGCGGATGGCTTGATCAGGCCTCGGTCAACGAATGTTTCCGCTGCGGGTATGATTTTGAGACGAACGAAATGCATTTGGATTTCTTCAAAAAGGAAAACATCGAACTGCCGCCGATCGAAATCAAAGTTGACATGTCGTTTCAAAATCTGTTCTCGCAGAAACAATACAATACAATTGACGAATATACGCTGCGTCTGGAAGCCGAAAAACTAAATCTCATCTCGGGTTTTGACCGGCTTATATCGGTCAACGATGCCAATATCACGCATTATGATTATCAGATTAATACGGCATTAGAATCCCTGCGGCGTATGCGCGGACAGGTTTTGCTGGCCGATGAAGTTGGATTGGGTAAAACGATAGAAGCCGGTTTGATTGCCAAAGAACTTATTGAAAGAAATTTAGCCAAGAACATCTTAATCCTGACGCCGGCTTCTTTGGTTGGTCAATGGCAGGATGAAATGCTGGTGAAATTTGGCGAACATTTTACCATTCCGGAAAAACCCGATCATTGGCGCGAATCAAGACTTATTGCGTCAATCGATCTCGCGAAAAGAAATGAAGCGGCGAATATAATTCTTTCGCGCGAGTTTGACCTGCTTATCGTAGATGAAGCCCATCGCCTGAAACACCGCGGCACAATCGGCTTCAAATTTGTCA
>JAEUSJ010000043.1 GCA_016788215.1 bacterium
CATAAGATGTTCAATTTGTCAAAGTTTTGGGAGAAAGTTTTTTACTTTTTAACTTTTATAAGTCAGGGATCGTCATTCTTGAATCCCCGCGCCTATGCGATCATGCACCGAATGCATCACGCGTTTAGCGATACAGAAAAAGACCCTCATTCGCCGCATTTTTTCAAGGATGTGTTCCGTATGATGTGGCGTACTAAAGAAATTTATATGGGATTTGTAAAAGGGCTTCGGTCACCTGAAAAAGAATTTGACGGGAACTGTCCTGAGTGGAAATGGATGGATAGAATTTCCGATGCGTGGCCGGTACGCGTCGCATGGGGTGTTCTGTATTTTATTTTCTATTATTTTTTTGTTCCGGCCGGATGGGAATGGTTATACGCCTTACTTCCGATACATTTTCTGATGGGCCCTATTCACGGAGCCATCGTAAACTGGTGCGGCCATAAATACGGCTATGCCAATTACGATAACCGGGATCATTCAAAAAATTCTCTGGCTTGGGATTTTTTGATGCTGGGTGAATTGTTCCAGAATAATCACCACAAGTACCCAAACAGCGCCAATTTTGCACAGCGGTGGTTTGAACTGGATCCGACTTACCCGATCATGAGGGTATTGGACTGGATGAAGATAATTAAGTTGAGAAAAAAAATAATGTCTGATTAATGGAGGAATTGATGGGCACGTTAAAAATCATTTTTGGTCTCGTTTTAGTCGGTATGGTGTACACCGTGATATCGACAAGTTATCAAAGCAACCTCTTCGAACTTATCCGCACTTGGGATTCAACCAATGTCATGGCTCCTTGGTTTTCCGCTACGCTTTGGGATTTCTATGCTAATGTACTTCTGATCTTTGTTTGGGTCGTGTATAAGGAGCAGTCGGCCGTACGAAGCGCGATCTGGCTCGTTTTGCTTGTGTGCCTAGGCAGTATTGCGACGGCAGCGTATGTTCTGCTTCAATTATTCCGCTTAAAACCCCAAGAAGGCCTCGAAGGATTATTTGTCCGGAAAGAAAGAGCCTGAATTTAAATCGACTATAAACCACTATGTTCTTTTAAAATATCGAAAGGTAACGCCTAATAAAATTATGATTGAAAATACGTTGAACATTTCTTTGACCGGGTTGGGAGTGATGGCCGGAATGATGTTTTTGGTCTGGCTTATTCATATTCCGCTAAAGAATGCCGGAATCGTGGATGTGGCCTGGGCTTTCGGACTTGCGTTGCTCGCCGCTGTTTATGCCGCTCTAGGCGACGGCGATATTCTACGGAAATGGATATTTGCTGCGATGGTGATCGTTTGGGGACTGCGTTTGACCGTCCACTTGTTCGTCCGGGTTGTCGGACACGCCGAGGACGGCCGTTATGCGCAAATGCGGAAAGAATGGGGCGGCAACATATCACTGAAGTTTCTCGTTTTTTTTCAGTTCCAGGCGCTGCTCAATGTATTTTTGGCTATCCCTTTCCTGCTGGTTTCGGTCAACACAAATTCCGATTTATCATTTTTTGAGTTTGCGGGGATGACCATTTGGGCGGTTGCTTTGATCGGTGAATCGGCAGCGGATCAACAGCTTCGAACATTTAAAAGCGATCCGGCAAACAAAGGCAAGACATGTCGAAAAGGCCTTTGGTATTATTCCCGACATCCGAATTATTTTTTCGAATGGCTGATATGGGTTTCCTTTTTTGTGTTTGCACTCGGTTCTCCCTACGGTTGGGCCTCGGCCGTATGCCCGGCACTGATGCTTTACTTCTTGTACAGAGTTACCGGCATTCCAGCGACAGAAGCCCAGGCGCTGCGCACGAAAGGCGACGACTACCGGGAATACCAGCGCACAACGAGCGCATTTGTCCCATGGTTTAAAAAAAATTAGAATATTATTTATTGGAATTGAATTCATGATCCATGCACTGCTGGAAAAAAACTTGATCTCCGACTCCCTGATCCGGTTTGGTATACGGAGGCTATTGAAGCAACGGCTCAAAGAAGAGGATATGGGAAACCCGGAAATTCAGCAGCATCGACTGATGTCTTTCGTCGGCGAACTTAAACAGAGTCCGATCGCCGTTCACACACTTGCAGCCAACGAACAGCATTATGAAGTCCCGACTGAATTTTACCGGCTGGTACTTGGAAAACATTTAAAGTATAGTTCAGGCTATTGGCGTAACGGCATTAAAGATATCGACCGGTCGGAAGAAGATATGCTGCAGCTCACTTGCGAGCGCGCCCGGCTTAAAGATGGTCAAAGAATACTGGAACTCGGCTGCGGTTGGGGTTCGCTTTCCCTCTTCATGGCCAAAACATTTCCGAACAGCGTTATCACGGCGGTATCCAATTCAAAAACGCAAAAATCATTTATCGACGAACAATCTCGGACACGCGGTTTGAATAATCTTACAGTCATTACTGCAGATATGAATGAATTTACTATTAAAGATAAATTTGACCGGGTCGTTTCGGTTGAAATGTTCGAACACATGCGTAACTATCAAAAGCTGCTCGAAAAAGTTGCCGGCTTCTTAAGGCCTGAAGGACAACTGTTCGTCCATATCTTTACACACCGTGAATTCGCATATCCTTTCGAAGTTCGTGATGACAGCGATTGGATGGCCAAATATTTCTTCACCGGCGGCATCATGCCCAGCGATCATTTGCTTCTCTATTTCCAAGACCATTTCAAAATCCGTCAGCACTGGAGGGTGTCCGGAATCCATTACGCAAAAACCTCCGAGGCCTGGCTGAAAAATATGGATCGCAATAAAAGGGAGATCATGCTTCTATTTAAAGCTACCTACGGTGATGCTGAGGCCGTTAAATGGTGGGTATATTGGCGCATCTTTTTCATGGCATGCGCTGAATTATGGGGCTATCGCCGAGGGAAAGAATGGTTCGTTAGTCAATATATTTTTGAAAGGCGCTGATTATGGCCGGGCGAATGATTTTCATCATTTTTTTAGCATTGGTTTCCGCCGGCTTTACGGTGAACAACAATTCCACCGTCACGACCCTGGTCACGCGCGCTTTCGACCGAGGCACCCGTGTTTTGCTTTACACGGAAGAACGTAAACAGACTGATCAGCCGGACAGGCCGGGCATATGGAATTTCACATACAAAAACGCCCAAGGGGAAACGATCGTTAAACGTCATGTCAATTTCGAACGCGATCCGATAAAACCCGATTTCAGGCTGGACGATCTGCGCACCGGATATGCGGAAGGAGCGGAAGTCACCGGCTCTATGATACGTGTTTTCACAGGAGGTTCCCCGGACGATCCGTATCAGGAAAAAATACTGAGTGTCCCTGAACCGGCGATCATCGACGCGGGGTTCAATTTTCTTGTTGAAAAGAATTGGGTAAAACTGATGAAGGGCGAATTACTCACATTCAATTTTGTTGCGCCGAGCCAATTGGATTATTTTTCATTTCGCGTATATAAGAAACGCGACATAGTACACCAAAACCGGCCGGCGGTGATGCTGCACATGGATATCGATAATTTTTTTCTCCGACTTTTCGTAGAAGCGATTCATCTGACGTACGATACAGAATCGCGCAAACTTGTGGTGTATGACGGCATATCTAATATTTATAACGACGACGGTAAAAGCCACAAAGTCAGGATGGAATTCAACTACCAAGCAGTAGAATAGAATGAAAACTCTAGCGATCATCGGTACGGGCATAGCCGGCATGGGGTGCGCGCATTTCCTGCACAAGGAGTACGACCTTACAGTATATGAACAGGAAAACTATATCGGCGGCCACACCAATACGGTCACCGTGGATGAGAACGGCAAGCCGATCTACATTGACACTGGATTTATGGTATACAATGATGTAACCTATCCGAACCTCATCCGGCTTTTCAGCGAACTGGGCGTTAAAGAAAAGAACACGTCGATGTCATTCAGCGTCCAGCATGTGCCAACGGGCCTTGAATATAGCGGTTCAGGCCTCAACGGGCTGTTCGCGCAGAGAAAAAATCTTTTCAATATCGGATTCATAAAAATGCTTACCAGTATCAACCGATTTAATAAAGAATGTGTGGAGGTGCTGACTGAAAACAAATACAGTACTTACACGCTTGAAGAATACGTTGCGGAGAAACAATTCGACAAAGATTTTCTGTACAAATATATCATTCCTATGAGTTCCGCCGTGTGGTCCACTCCACCGGCCAAGATGGCACGTTTCCCTGTCGCGGCGCTCGTTCGGTTCTTCCACAATCACGGATTTTTAGGGCTGAATACGCAGCATCAGTGGAAAACTCTTGTGGATGGAAGCCGGTCTTATCGTGACAAACTTATTGCGCCTTTCAGGGACCGCATTTTTACGAAACGTGCCGCCGTGAAGATTGTCAAAGAAAGCGGTAAAGCTGCGGTAACCGATGCGCAAGGAAACAAGGCGATTTACGATTCCGTTATCCTTGCTTGTCATGGCGATCAGGCACTAAGACTTCTGGAAAGGCCGACGGATTTGGAGTCTCGGTTGTTGAAGGAGTTCCGCTATCAGAAGAATATTGCAACACTTCATACGGATGTCTCTTTTATGCCGAGTACAAAACGCGCATGGTCGTCGTGGAATTACCGTTTGGATTCGGATACGTCGGGCTCTTTGACACCTTCAACAATATATTACATGAACAGCCTGCAGCACGTTTCCGATAAGCGGGACTATTTTGTGTCCATTAACGGCGCTGAAAATATTGACCCCGGAAAGATACTCAAGCAGATCGACTATGAACATCCATTATTTTCTGTCGGTGCCGTCGAAGCGCAGAAGGAGCTTCCTAAGTTGAACGCCGACGGGCCGGTCTATTTTTGCGGCAGTTATTTCCGTTACGGTTTCCATGAAGATGCGTTTACTTCGGCGCTCGAATTAAGCCGCCGGCTTTCCGGTAAGGAAATATGGTCATGAATTCTTGTTTATATGACTGCACTGTGATGCATCATCGGCTGGAACCTAAACAACACCGGTTTGTATACCGTGTATTCATGTTCTACATCGATCTTGACGAGGTCGACATGCTGACAGAAAGATTCCGCTTACTTAGCCGGAATCGGTTCAACATTTTCAGCTTTCGCGACCGCGATCACTTGCAAGTATCGGGTGCTACGGTGAAGGAAAATATTCTCGCTTATCTTTCAGGCAAAGGCATTGACGGGGCGGAATTGAGGATCGGCCTGCTGACCAACCTGGCTACGTTCGGCTATGTTTTCAATCCGGTCTCGTTTTATTTCTGCTTTGACCGCAGCAACAATCCTGTTTGCGCCGTTGCCGAAGTGGGCAATACCTTTGGTGAACTCAAACCGTATTTCTTTAACGGGGAACAATTGGAGAATAAGACGTTCAGTAAAAGAACAACAAAATATTTTTATGTCTCTCCTTTTATCGACATGGATACGGAATTTGATTTTCAATTGACCGTGCCGGGCGAGGAATTGGACATAAAGATAAATGATTTTCAGTACGAAAAAAAATTCTTCATTAGCACCTTAATTGGAAGAAGAAAAGCCATATCGGATGCGGCATTAATCCGAAACTTTCTGCGATTTCCATTCATCACGCTTCAGATCATTACGCTGATACATTGGCAAGCGCTAAAACTGTTTCTGAAAAAACTGAATTACCATAAGAAAAACGATCAATTGGAATTACAACGCGAGGTATATCATGGAAGGCACGCTTAGCACTGACATGCTGCGTTCAAGAACTGCGGGCAATAAGTTTAAGTGGCAACAATGGCTGGTGCTCCGGATGCTGAAACAAATGCAGAAGGGTTACCTGGAAATCTCTTTGACCGAAGGAGAGTTGATCAGGATCGGCGATCCGTTGTCCGATCACAGAGCGAGGATTCGAATTCTCAATCCGGCTTTTTTCAACAAATGTGTTTTTTACGGCGATGTGGGATTCGGAGAATCTTACGTGGACGGGGATTGGGAAACGGACGACATCACAAGGGTGATCAACTGGTTCATTTTGAATATCGACAACAGCCCTACGATATCAGGTTCACGCCGCCGGTTTGCGCCGCTGAACATTCTTAAAAGTATTAACCGCTGGTATCACCGGTCACGTGAGAATACGCTTAAGATCGCCCGTCGGAATATTTCCGAACATTATGACCTGAGTAATGATTTTTTCAGACTATTTCTTGATCCCGGCATGACCTATTCCAGCGGCTTTTTCTGTTGGCCGGATCAAACACTGGAAGAAGCTCAATCAGAAAAATACGACCGGCTTTGCCGTCAATTGCAGATCAAGTCGACGGATCATGTTTTGGAGATCGGAAGCGGATGGGGTGGATTTGCCGTTCATGCCGTCAAGAACTACGGCTGTAAGATCACCACGATCACTATTTCGGAACGACAGTTCCAATACGCCAAGGACCGATTTGAAAAAGAAGGATTATCGGACAAGATCACTATCCTGCTCACAGATTACCGTAAACTGACGGGACAATTCGATAAGATTGTTTCGATTGAAATGCTTGAGGCCGTAGGCCATAAATATCTAAAATCTTACTTTGCTCAATGCCACACACTGTTAAAGGCCGACGGTATCCTCGGATTTCAGGTGATTACGTGTCCCGACACACGGTATGAAAGCTTTAGAAAGAATGTGGACTGGATCCAGAAACACATTTTCCCGGGCTCGTTACTGCCTTCGATTGCTGCGCTGAATCAGGCGATCAATAGGACGGGCGAACTGACTTTGGTAGATCTCACGAATATGGGCCATCACTATGCGCGAACCCTTGCAATATGGCGTGAGAATTTTAACCGCAACAAAGATCATGTTAAAAAACTCGGCTTCGACAGCCGTTTTATACGCAAATGGAATTATTATTTCAGCTATTGCGAAGCAGCCTTTTATATGCGTAATATTAGCGTCGTGCAAATGATCTATACGCGCCCAAATAATATTGCGTATTAGATTTTTCATTCTATGCGGATAATTCAAGGCCGGTTGTTAATGATCCTGATCAATTTTTTTAAAAAGAGTCTAGTTAGCCCTTTGCTCAACCTTCTCAAGCAGGGTATTACGCCTGAGAAGCTGGCCCTGAGCGTGGGTTTGGGAGTAAGCTTCGGGATATTTCCTGTGATCGGTTCAACGACTATTCTGTGCACTGCCTTTGGATTCATATTCAGGGTGAATCAGGCCGCCATTCAACTGGTCAATTATTTTTCCTATCCGCTCCAGCTGGCTTTTTTTATTCCCTTTTTTCAATTGGGTGCGTTTATTTTTCAAACCGATCCGCTTCCATTCTCCATTGAAGACATCTTTGTCATGTTGGCCGCCGATACAGTCGGCGCCATCAAAGCCTTATGGATAGCTAACCTTCGGGCTATTGTTGCATGGATGCTGATTGGACCCGTTTTATGTTTTGTGATTTACCGCATTTTGACTCCGGTATTCACCCGTTTAGCGCCACGACCCACCGCTTGACTTTCGGAATTTCCTGCTCTATATTTACAACAGCAAATCTTAGCAAAAAAACCATCTTAGCGCCTTTATATTCTTTATCGGTTTAACTGATCATCATGACGATGAAAACATGTGTACGGACATTGCTGCTTATTTTTTTGCCGCTGTTATTAACAGAAAAATCGTTGTGTGCCGCGCAGCGTTCCGATTATGCGGACATCTATGACGCTACCATTGATTCGTTAAATAAAGTACCTGCTTCCTCATTTTATTATTCGTTTGCCCAGCAGCGATTGGCTGAATTATACCTTTCAAAAAACACGGTCCGGTCGCGTAAGAAGGCGAAGGAACATATTGAGAAGGCTATTTTGAATCAACCGGATAACATCGATTTCTTAATTACCAATATTCGAGTGTTGTTTGAACAAGGATTTTATCGTACGGCAAACGAGTCATGTAACCGATTATTGTCCGCGCCCCTTAATCCTCGTCAGTCTTACAATACGCAGTATGCTGAAGCGTATTATTATAAAGGTCTCGTTGCAGAACGATTTGCCTTAAAATACAAGGACATGATCAGCGTTGTCAACGATGACAATTTTATCTCACTTGCCCATTTTGGAGAAGACGATCTTCGGTATTCCGCATACTGCTATGAAAAAGCGCTGGAATTCCGGTCGTCGCATCGGGACGCTCTTTTTCATCTCGGCCTTTTGTATTATGAAATACGCAGTTTTGATAAGATGTCACGCCTGTTTGAAAAGATACTTCTGATGAATCCGCGCGACAAGGACGCCTATGCTTTCGCTGCGTTGGCCTGCTACTATTCTGCGCAGTACGAAAAGTCGCAGGGGTATTATCAAATGGCCATGAATTTTATGTCCGAGGAGGAATTGTCTGCATTTAATCATATTGGTTATATCGTTTTGCCCAAAGATCTAAAGCGGTATCTGAACGGCGCTGTTGCTCCTTCTGAAGCTGCACAATTTCAACAATCGTTTTGGAATAATAAAGATCCTCTGTATCTCACCGCTTTTAATGAAAGGCTTTTGGAGCATTATAACCGCATGACGTATGCAAATTTACGATTTAGCGTTCCTAGAATGAACATAGCCGGATGGAAAACCGACCGGGGTATGATCTACATACGATACGGCAAGCCCGTACTGTCCTATAAAACCCAGCCCGATGAAAGAAAACTCGGCGGCGCTGAAATATGGGTTTATCCGGAATTTTCATTTACTTTTGACGATGAATATGCCAGCGGCCAATTCTTAATGGATCAGAAATCCTTTATTGCATCCCGCTCAGCCTATAACGTACACGAGGAATTGTATGCTCTGCCCCGTGAAAAAACTTTTGAGGTGCAAAGCCGATTGTATCAATTTAAAGGGGCAAACGGGAGCACTCGCGCCAGAGCCTATTTTCAGACTTATATAAAAGGCATTGAACCGGAATTTGACGTGCTCGCAATGGATGTGGAAGCAGAATGCGGATTGTTCTTTCTGGATTCACGGGCAAATATTGTCCACGAATCGCGTAAGCGGCTCAGGCTTGGGCGTCAGGATATTGCGGAACAATCCTTCATAAGCTATATCGAGTTGAATCAATTGCCAACTCAGGCAGCCGCGCAACGGTACTCTTTTGAGATCATGACTTTGGGAGACCGACGCAGCGCGGTTTCCCGTGACAGCACCCGGATCACGGACTATACGGGTGACCGATTGTTGCTGAGTGATGTCATCGTCGCATCCCATATTACCGAACAGCGCGACGTAAAGATCATCCCCAATTTCACCAATACGTTTTCTAGAAGCGACAACCTCTATTTATATTTTGAAGTATATAATCTTTTACTGAATAATGAATCACGTGGCCAGTATAAAGTCAGCACGCGAATTCAGCATCGTGGTAAGTCTGGAATTGTCGGCGTGATCAAAAATCTACTCACTGAGAAAAAGCAGGGGCAGATCGGTTCTTCATTTGAAGTTACAAGTTATACGCGCGATGAACATTATTACTTCGGCCTTAATCTGAGCGATATCCCCGCAGGTACCTATGATCTATATCTGCAGATTACCGACATGATTGCACGCGAGTCCATTGAACGGGTACTGCCCATAACCATTAACGAATAGCGGTTATATGAAGAAGTCTTCCAATTATTCAAACAAAATTGTAATAGAGATTTTTTCAAAACCTGAATGCCACCTGTGCGATGAAGCAAAGGACGCGCTTAAAAAAGCAAAGAAATATTTTAATTTGGAGATTATTGAGATTAATATCGAAGAGAACCAAGAGTATTTCGAAAAGTACCGATACGATATTCCCGTTATCCGGATCAACGGCAGAAAAGCATTTAAACATAAGCTCGATGCGGCGCAATTGAAAATGCGGTTGGAAAAAGAAAATCCGGTTGTCTCAGATGGTCATTCGTAACGCAATGCCTCGATGGGGTTGAGTGATGCGGCTTTTCTTGCCGGATAAAATCCGAAAAATATACCAATAGCCGCCGCAAACCCCATGGAAATAAATATAGATGATGCGCTGATGGAAACTGACCAACTGGTGAAGGTTTCGACCATCTGCCCTGTTATGACCCCCAGCGTTAATCCGATCAAACCGCCCATAAGACTTAGTACGATCGCTTCCACCAGAAATTGAAGCAGAATATCCTGTTCCGTTGCGCCAATCGCCATTCGAATACCGATTTCGCGGGTTCGTTCAGTCACCGAGACCAGCATGATATTCATAATGCCTATTCCGCCGACCACGAGAGAGATGGATGCAACGATGATCATGAGGAGCGATACGGTTTTAGAAATGGATTTTGCAATTTCATTGACCTGGTCCTGAGTTTTGATCTGAAAATCATCATCGCCGTAGTCCGGAATTCGGTGCGCCGTCCTTATGATCTGTCGAATTTCTTCTATTGCCGCAGCCATGTCTTGACTGGTCCGCACGGACACATATATGTAATCGATATCCTGATTCCCAATGATTCTCTTCTGAAAGGTCGTATACGGTATAATGATCATATCGTCTTGATCCTGTCCCGATGCCAACTGCCCTTTGGATTCCAGTACGCCGGTTATTCGAAACGGAATGTTCTGAATTCTAACAATCTCTCCGGTCGGATCGTAAGGGCCAAATAAATTAGAAGCGACTGTGGATCCCAGCACGCACATTTTATTTCCTGACCGGTAATCCTGATCGGTAAACATTGAGCCGTATTTAAGTCCCCAATTACGAATCGTTGTAAAACTGGTGTTGACCCCATAAATCTGGCTTCCCCAGTTTCTCTCAGCCGTTACTACGCTGGTCACCACTCTGATCACCGGCGTTTGCGCTGTCACAAGATCGCACTCACGCAGAATCGCATCGCCGTCCGATGCGGACAGTTCCGTCGCCGACCGAATACGGATTCCACCCGCCGTGACGCCGCCGGGACGAATCGTAATCATGTTGGTGCCGAATGCGGCGGTTTGATTGTCGATTTCCTGCTGCGCGCCTGCGCCCACTCCGGTCATGGCGATGATAGAACCTACACCGATCACAATTCCCAACATGGTCAATGCAGAGCGCATTTTGTTGCGTTTCAACGCGTTATAGGCAACTTTGAGAATGTTCATGTAATTCATACGGAGAACCTATTATCATCGGTTTTAAACAATTTTTATCAGTTATGCATTATCTACAATCGACGTGGCTAAAACGCGTTTCATTTCTTCTTCAGGATTCAAGCGTGTTTCTACCATGAAATCTTTGATAATCCTGCCGTCCCGAAATACCACGTTGCGTCGGCCATACTGTGCAATATCATTTTCGTGCGTCACCAAAACGATCGTGATGCCTTTATTATTCAATTTTTGAAAAATCGCCATGATTTCAATACTGGTTTTGCTGTCGAGATTTCCCGTAGGCTCGTCAGCCAGGATCATAGAGGGGTGCGTCGCCAATGCCCGCGCGATCGCAACGCGCTGCTGCTGGCCGCCGGATAATTCATTCGGCTTGTGGTCAAAACGTTTATCCAGGCCAACGGCATTGAGCGCTTCCAATGCAAGTTCCCTGCGCCGGTTCGAAGGAAGGCCCTGATACAGCAAAGGCAATTCAACATTCTCCAGAGCGCTGGTTCGTGATAATAGGTTAAAACCCTGAAAAACAAATCCGATTTTACGGCTCCGAATACGCGCCTGTTCCTTCTTTGTCATATGAGCGACCGAAATTCCGTCCAGAAAATACTCTCCGGACGAAGGCGCATCCAGACAACCGAGAATGTTCATGAAAGTCGATTTCCCAGATCCGGACGCGCCCATAATAGCAACAAATTCACCTGAACGAATGTCCAGAGAAACGCCGCGCAATGCTTGCACATCAACGTCTCCCATCCGGTACGTCTTCTTCAAATTTTTTGCTGAAATCAAAGCGCTACCGTCAAGGCGGGTTTCTATCCCGGTATGTAATTCGGTTTGTATCGACATGTTTCTTGTTACTCCGTAGTATTGCAGGTCGTGTTATTTTGTCGACCTAAACCCTTTAGCCGCGCCGGAAGTGGTTGAACTGTTACTTACTCCAACAACGACCTCAGCGTCGGGCAAGAGCGTTGAATTTTTGATTTCGGTAAACAATCCGTCAGTAATTCCAGTTTCGACGATGATAGGCATTAGCCCTTCGCCGTTTGCCGTTGTCCAGACCATAGAATTATTTTTCAGGTCAAATTTATCGCCGTATTGAAGAACGAATTTCTTGTATTCTTCCTGAGTCAGCGCCGGCTGAAATCGTAAGGCCATATTTGGAACTTTGAGTACATTCTTTTTCGTGTCAACGATGATCGATAAATTAGCTGTCATACCGGGAAGCAGTTTGTTCTCCTTGTTGGTTACATCAATAATAACCTCGTAACTCACAAGATTCTGCGTCGTTATGGGCTGCAAGCGAACTTGCTTTACGACACCCTGAAACTTTTCGTCCGGATAAGCGTCAACGAAAAAAACAGCTTCGTGGTCAACTTTGACTTTCCCAATATCCACTTCGTCGATAGTCGCTTCCACATGGATTTTGGAGAGATCATTAGCGATCAGAAACAAAATAGGCGCTTGCAAACTTGCCGCAACGGTCTGTCCGACATCGACATTCCGTGAGATGACCACGCCGTCAATCGGAGATACGATATTGGTATATTCCAGCGAAACTTCCGCCCTGTGATACGCAGCGGTGGTCTGTTTGAGCTGCGCTACAGCCAGGTCATAGTTCGTCGATGCTTCGTCTTTTTCAGCCTGGGAGATTAGCTTTCGGTCAAATAATTCCGACGCACGCTCCAGCGTTTTTTTCATCTGATCCGCCTGGGCGCTGGCTCTTTCCATGGTAGCTTCCGCCTCCAGTAACTGTGCCTTCAGAAAGGTCGGGTCGATCTGAGCAATAACCTGTCCCTTACTTACCTTCTGATTAAAGTCGGCGTATATTTTGGAGATCGTGCCGGTAACCTGTGTTCCAACCTGCACACGTGTCATCGGATTCACTTTGCCTGTGGCGGTGATGATAACCGAAATGTCGCCTGTCTGAACCGCTTCGTACTTATAAACGGTTCCGGAATTGGAAGTTCCGAAATAAACTGCGCCGATCAGTATCAAAACGCCGGCGGCGGCAACTAAAATGATAACCCATTTCCTCTTCATGGACAACTCCTGCTCTTCAAATCATATTTAATTCTTGATATTATTTCTTAATGGTTCCTGTCGAACGTTGAAATCGGGACAGCTCAATCTGGTAATTATACAGCGCCGTCGTACGGTCGATCTTTGCATTGGCAAGTGAGAAATTTGCATCGGTTACTTCAATCGCAGAGCCAACGCCGGTATCAAACCGGCCTTCCGCCAATTTCAAATTTTTTTCGCTTTGAATAATTATTTTTTCACTTGCCTTATACCGTTCTTCCGCAACTTTAGCGCCAAAAAACTTTTCCTGAACATCCTGAACGATCCTTTGTTTGGTCACATTCGATTGCGAAGTAGCGCTGCGTATGCCACCGAGCGACTCTGCAATGTCCGCACGAACGGTCAAGCCCTGGAAAATCGGAAATGCAAAATTCAATCCGACATTCCAACCCAATTTGAATTTGTCTGTGGTCAGCCCGTCATTGTTAACTGTCTGAATGATGTAAGGGGCTGTCCCGCCTGAAGCGCTAATAATTGGAAAATACTGGCTCTTGGCTGCGCTCAGCGCAGAACGCCATGCCTGAATTTTCAGTTCGGATACTTTGACCTCTTTTCGGGATTCCAGTGCATTGTTGATCGCATCTTTCAAATTGGCATGAAAGGGTTCGTAGGTAACGTCATACGTAGTTACGTAATCGGTCGGATCGTTATCGATTTCGGTAATACCCATCGCGCTATTCAATGATACTTTCGCTAACCGCGCTTTACCCTTCGCATCGATCAATTGCAATTCCGAGTTTGCCACTTCCAGTTCCGCTTTGGAAACTTCAGATTCGGCAATTTTTCCGACGGAAAAAAAACCTTTGGCGCGTTCGAGATGTTTATTGGATTGCTTGACCCGGTCTTCATTGATGCGGACAATCTGCTTCGCCAAAACATAGTTGTAGTATGCCGTATGCACGTTTAATATAACGTCTTCCTCGGTGGATTCCAATGCCATTTCCGACGCTTTGATAAGTTTTCTTTTTGAATCCAGCGCTTTTTCTGTTCGTCCAAAATCATAGATCGGTTGTTTCATGGTCACGCGTACGCTCGGGATAAAATTCCATTTCTTTGTCGTCTCAAGTGTTTGATCAGGCCCAAAAACACTTCCGGACTGAAGAGGCGAATTCGTCAAGTGGGCACCCGCTTCTAACTGAATTTGAGGAAAACGGGAGGACAAAACCTGTGTATATTCGGATTCTGCCGTGATGATCGCTCCCTGCGATGCGCCGAGCGCGGGTTGATTTTCCAACGCGATTTTCACGCATTCGTCCAGCGTCAAGGTGTCCAAGTTATCAATCGTTATGGTTTTCTCAACCACATCCTGCGCGCAAACAGTAAACGATGAAAAAACTAACGTCATTAGGAACATACCGATTTTCATATTATTCCTTTCATACAAATCAAAATCAATTTTTTATCCATTGTTGTAAAGCATTAATCATGCCGCAGAAATTCGACAAATTAGATTCTTAAATCATTAATATTAATGAATGTGTTTAATGCTTGGGCAAAACCGTCGTCTTTTTTCACACGGACATTCACACCAAGCCAAATATTGCGCAAGCGTTACGATACGTTTGCCGCCCTACAATTTCCTCGTCTTTATTAAGAATTTCTGAAATTCTTTTTGCTGTAAATTTTACGTATGCAGGTTCATTACGTTTGCCGCGAAACGGCGTCGGCGTCAAATAAGGCGCATCGGTTTCGATCAATAACCTATTATCCGGAACCATAAACACCACTTCGGGCAAATGTGATTTTTTATAGGTGACATTGCCCGCAAAGGATATATAAAAATTCAATTCTAATGATTCCCTGAGCATAGCCTCGCCGCCGGAAAAACAATGCATAATACCGCGCAGATTATTCAGATGTTGATTTTTTTTTTCTTCCTTTACGATGCGTATCAGATCCGAATCGGCTTCACGATTGTGAATAACCACCGGCAGATCGAGTTCGCATGCCAGCCGTATCATTTTCCTAAATACCTCATGCTGTATATGTGGCGGAGTCTCTTTCCAGTAATAATCCAATCCGATCTCGCCGATACCTACAACTTTCTCATGAGCGGCCATTTTGCTAATCACATCGATCATTGAATCGTCGAATTGTAAACCGTCCGTCGGATGAGGGCCGATAACGGCATAAACTTGTTCATACTCCTCCGACAAGCGAATGGCACGCCGCCACGATCCCGGATCCGTTCCAATAGTAATGATCTTTTCCACGCCGCCGTCCAATGCACGCCGGATCATCGCATCGCGGTCTTCGTCAAACAGCTCATGATCGAGATGAGCATGCGTATCAATGAACATCAATATTCCTTTTTGAAGTAAAAGAAAATATTGAATACGTCCTGTTTATTCGTTTCAGTTTGCGCCGGCTGCTTGTATTCAAATTCCACAGTTTTTTTCCAGGACCTTGCCGCCTTTTTAAACAGTCGTAGGCTATCGACCCAGCTGTCAACCGACATTTCCAGCGTAAGGCTGGTTCCCGTGGACGGATCGCTGCCGCCGGCAAAACTGACGGAAATATTTTCGCTGATACGTTTGCCGACTTCAATCGTAGCGCCTTGCCCGGTTGCAGAAGGCGTGTATTCAAGTTTAGATAATCCTGCCTGGTTGGCTACGACGTTTAAAACCTGATTGATTGCAACTTGTTTGGCAAAATCACCGGCCTGGCTCGCATCGAGTTTTCCAAGGTCTTTAGTTTTTACGCCCAGTACCAGGTAAGATAATATATCTGCCGGTTCCGTGAGGTCCGGCAGCGGGTTATCCGTTCCTCGTTCTACTGCCGTGACCGCTATCTCCGGTTTCATCAGCTTCCCGCTTACTTTAATCTGCGCTTCGGACTGAATTTCTTCCTGGTCAATTTTGTAGGTGAACCGTTTGACGGCTAAGATATCCAGATCGGGATTGATGCCAGGCGCTCCGCTGAAAACGATCTCACCTTTTTCGATATTAAATGCGATGCTGAGGTACGCGTACTTTCCGCCTTTTTTGGTGTTCACATTACCGCTGATAAAAAAATCTTCCGACTCAGGTGGCTTGGTCACGATAATGCCTCCAAACAGACCTAACATCATTTCATTGCTGCGAATTACGTTCTCTGAATTTTCAGGTAACGTGATCGCAATATCGAGGTCGAGGTTTTTGTAATAATCTATCTCTTTTGCAGCATCGGCTTTGGTGGGTTTAGCGGAAACGCTGGCAACTGATCTCGCCTTAGCGGCATCCACAACCCAAATTTGTGAGTTGCGGATCTGAATATCCCCTTTGACAACCGTATATGCCAATGTCGGCGCAGAAATTTTCATCGCGCCCGTGATCTTCGCCGTATGCAGATACGACGTTTCCGACTTGGTATTGATCGGAACAAACTCATTAAACAGCAGATCAAAATCGTATCCGATCTTGTCAATATTCGTAAAATCAAAATTCTTCAAAATAGGTGACAGATCAATTTGTCCGCTGGCAAATAAATTGGAACTAACGTCTTTGCCCGATTGGAGTGACAGCGTATCTAAAAATATTTTTTCCGGCGTCAGGCGAACGAACATGCGGCCGTTTCGAAAAGTCTGCCCCAATGTGGTGCGCGGAAATGTCACGGTAGCGTCTTCCACTTTCATTTCGCCTTCTAAGCTTGGTTTTTCCTTGTTGCCCGTAACTTTGAGATCGATCATCAATTCACCGCGATTTAAACTGAGTCCCTTTCCAAAAAAAGCCTGTAAGAAGCGAAGGTCGATCCCTTCCGAATGTATCTTAAAATTCATCGGCCGGGTTGTAAATCGGTTCGGTACATCCTTAAAAGAAAGATCAATCGGTAAATATCCGCCGATGGTCAGCGTCTTATCTTTATTTTGATTAAGTGTCATATTGACCTGAATTTTCCTGTTCAGGTATTGCATATTGCCAAGAAAATTGTTGTAGACAAATTCCGACGCCTTGCCGTCAGAAATATTCCAATCCGCCAACAGAATGGGTTTCTCAAAACTGCCCTTGAGACTTCCGTTCATATTTAGAATACCTTCCACGACCGATTCTTTGGATCCGATCAAGGCATTGGCGCGCGACAGATCGAGATCTTTGATCTTAATATCTAAGTTCTGATCGCCGGTAATATCCAGAGTGCCGAATGCGGAAATAGAACCGCGCCCGATATCCATATTGAAAGAACGAAAATCATAAATATTTTTTTCAATATCAAAAACTAAGTCGATCGGTTTGCTATTCTGCCAGTTTTCGTTCCACTTCTCGTACGTCGAATCTATGACGGGATCACCGCCCAGCCTTACTTTAACTTCACGCGTTTTTAATGTTCGCCCGGTAACATTCAAAACCAGATTATCCAGGAAAACGCGCCCTTTTTTTTCGTTTTCAAGTTCCAGTACGCCTTTGACATGCGCGTAGGCGCCTATGTTGTCTTCCTCTGCCGATATATCAAAGTGGGTCTTCCCTTTTTCCTTGGTGATAGATGTTGAAAAATTTTTGATGGAAGTTCCGGCCATGGTAAGATGATGCGAATACAACAAAAAGTCACCAACCAGGGTCGAGTCCGTTCGTCTAAAATCAAAAGCAGTAGCAAAATCGGAGGGAATAATATTACTGACAAAATAAACAAATTTCAGAGAATCCATTTTAATATCTGCAAAAGCAAATTTAGTCAGCGTTATATCGCCGCTGGTCTCAAATTTATTGATCCCGCCGGTTGTCCTGCCTTTAAATGCAATATTCAAATCAATTGAATCTTTAAGCAAGGAATCGTTACCGACATATTTTTTGAGTAGTGAAAAATCCCGCGTCTTTAATTCGTAACTCAGATCAAACGTCGAATCCATACCCACGCTTCCTTTTGCGCTGAAATCGGCCAACGGAGTTTTTACGCTGATCCCGTCAATATACACCCGGTTTCCGTTTTGAGAACCCCGTACGGATAGGTTCTCAAGATCACGCCCCATGATTTTCGACGAATCGGAATTAATATGCAGAACACTCCTGGATGTTTTTGGATTTAGTCCCTTACCGTCATACACAATACTAAGGTTGATTGAACTCTGCAGAGACGTGTCGCCGATCGCATCGGCAATATTGATTTCGCGAAACCTCGTTTCAAGATGATAACTCTCATCCAGCAGATTGTAAAAACCCTCGCAATTGAAATTTCCCGCACTGGTCCGGCCTTCAAATTTTTTCAGTTGCGCAATGCCGCCCCGAACGTCCGACGTAATTTCAAATTTTTCTATATCGATGCCGAAAATTTGCGATTTGTACAACTTTAACTCCAACACGCTGATCAGGTCTTCGGGCTTAATCCCGACCCCGTCCGCATGTATGCTGCCGTTAATATTGGCATACAAATCCTTTCTTCCTGTAAAGGCTGCGGCATTGATGCCGTTAAAGCTAAGGTCCGCACGATATCCCAAAGGTTCTCCGCCGTAGTCCAGATTGGCAGTACCCTTCAATGTTCCTGCCGGAGTCAGAATGCTGAGCTCGGTTAGCTCAACCTCATTATCATTTCCCCGGGCGTGCGCTTCCAATTCTATCTTGTCAATTTCTGTCAATCCGATATCTGCAAACGTTCTGATATCATCTAGATGAAGCGGATACGCGCGCGTATCCACGTCATAAAACATGGCAATTTGATCTGCGCTGTCCGGTAATACAAATTCTCCTTTGACGAAAAAATCCGTCCGGTTCGTCAGCAGACGAAACTCCTCGATCTTAATCCAATTAGAATCTTTTTCGCCCGGATGACTGACTTGATGATGAAGTGAGGGCTTAAATAAATTCGCTTCAACCAAGAGCGTTAGGTTCTTCAGTTGCAGACTGTCTTTTAGTTCTTTTCCGCGGGCGTCGACGCTTATACGGGAAACAAGAAAACCAAGTTGGCTTATGTTAATCTTTTGAAGTTTAGACGCCGCGCGTAATTGTAAATTAAGATTTAGTTTCGACAGGTTAGCCAAAAGCGCTCCCGAATCATAAACGATATTCCCGTCCTCGATGATCAACGCGTCGATTCGAATGTCAAATCCGCCTAGGGGTTTCGCTGAGGAATCAATAGGTGCAGGCGGCTTGGATTCGCCGGGTTTTGCAATTCGCTGCAGATTCATATTTCCCAGAGAATCCGATTGCACGTATATCTTTGGCCGAACCAGCCGGATTTCATGAACCAAAATTTGATCGTCCAAAATAGCGAATGCATCGTACGTCAAACCCAACTCCTCAAACGCAACGACGGAAGTGTCTCCCAGGGATAATGTGACGTTTTTCAGGGTTAAATTTGAAAAAAAGTTTCCTTCGATCTCTTCGACGTTCAATACGGCGTTAAGTTGTTCATTGGCAATCGAAACAACCTGACTACGAAGAAAACTCCTGAATAAACCCGTCTGCGAGAACAAAAGGATTGCAATCACTAATCCGAAAACAATAATAAAACCATACAGAAAAGTTTTGAGAACCCAGCGAGCAATTTTTGACAAAATTTGAATCATGATAACATCATCTGAACTTATTTAGTAAGTGGTAATGGTAATCATTTTTCACCTGACTTTCAAATAAATTAGTGCCCTCTACCGCCATTTCGTTAGGTCAAGGTCAAATAAAAACC
>JAEUSJ010000440.1 GCA_016788215.1 bacterium
CGATCGGGTAATCAGGACATCCGGATTTCGATCCGCGGTTTTGGAGCGCGGGGCGCGGGCGACCGGTCCAATGCCGGCACTTCACGAGGCGTGCGGGTTTTGATGGACGGAATTCCGGAAACAGAACCGGACGGCAGAACGTCGTTTGATATGGTTGACCTCAATGCTGTGCAAAATATGGAAGTGGTTCGCTCTAATGCATCCGCCATTTGGGGGAATGCGGGCGGGGGAGTGGTCAGCATCAGTACGGTTCCGTATTTTGAAAAACCCTACGCCAATGCCTCTGCAAAATTCGGCAGTTTCGGATTGCAGGAATATTTTTTTCAGGCGGGTACGGTTGTCGGCGAAACTAGATTTTACGCTAATTACACGACAACGTCGTTTGACGGGTGGCGCGTCAATTCTGCAAGTGAACGTGATATAGTCAATTTGGGAATCGTCTCTTCCGTTTCCGACGCGACAACGCTGGGTGTACATCTGGTCGGTACGCGAAACTTATTTCATATTCCCGGTCCGTTGAATAAAACACAATATGATTCTTCTGCAAAACAAAGTAATCCGACTTATCTCAGCCGTGTCGAAAGGAGAAATAACAAAACCGGCCGGATCGGCGTCACGCTGGAACATCAAATCAATGATGACAATGGAATTTCTGCAATGGCGTATATTAATCCGAAATATCTCCAGCGTTCGGAACGAAATACCTACCGTGATTTCACACGATACCATGTCGGCGGAAACATAATGTATCGTCACGGATGGTCGCTATCTTCCTCCGTAAAAAATGTGACGCTGATCGGTATGGATGAGGCCTATCAGGATGGCGCGATATTGTTTTATTCTCTAACCGCCGATGGCGGACGTGGAGACATATTGAAAGATAACAAACGCGAGGGGGCTAATAGTTTTGGTTCGTTCATACAGAATGAAACCAATTTCGATGAGAATAT
>JAEUSJ010000441.1 GCA_016788215.1 bacterium
AACCGCCGCGCCATCAATTGGAGGCTCGTGGGCGCAGGTATGGCCCTGCAATTGGTCTTTGCCTTCGGCGTACTCAAAGTGCCCCTTGTTAATAAAGCCTTCGATGCCATTGCCTCCTTTTTTGTGGTGGTGTTGGACTTCACCAAAGCCGGTTCGGCCTTTATTTTCGGCAGCATCATAGAGCGTACCGATACCTTCGGCTACATCTTCGCCTTTCAGGTATTGCCCACGGTGGTGTTTTTTTCGGCGTTGTCGGCAGCACTGTACTACTTCGGCATCTTGCAGCGCATCATTTACGGCATATCCTGGGTGATGACGCGCACCATGGGCTTGTCGGGGCCTGAGAGCTTAGCGGCGGCTGCCAATGTGTTCATCGGGCAAACCGAGGCGCCGTTGGTCATTCGACCGTATTTGGAAAAAATGACCCGCTCCGAACTGCTCTGTCTCATGACCGGCGGTATGGCCACCATTGCCGGCGGCGTGTTTGCAGCGTATGTGGGCTTCCTCGGCGGCGACGACCCCGAACGCCAGCTCTACTTTGCGCGGCACCTGCTCACGGCCTCCATCATGTCGGCGCCGGCAGCCATTGTAGCCTCCAAAATGCTCTTCCCGGAAACGGAGCGCCAACACACCGACGAAGAAGTAAAAATGGAAATAGATAGCGGCTCCAACCTCCTTGATGCCATCTCTCGCGGCACCACCGACGGACTGAAGTTGGCCGTCAATGTGGGCGCTATGTTGCTGGTTTTCACGGCTTTGGTGGCAATGGTAAACTATATCCTTGAAAATTTCGTAGGCAGTTGGACCGGCCTCAATGACTGGGCCTCGGCCATGACCGGAGGCAGGGCCGGCGGCTTCAACTTTACCTATTTGCTGGGCCTCATTTTTGCACCCATTGCCTGGTTGTTGGGAGTGCCGTCTGCCGACATACTCACGGT
>JAEUSJ010000442.1 GCA_016788215.1 bacterium
TCATCATCGATGTCGTCGATATCTCCAGCGTAAGGTGATGTCCACGTCTCCTCTGAGGTTTCATATTCACCATTATTAAGTGACACTACTTGAACCGGAAAAGTAACACTTGAAGATTTACCGTCATAATAACCTTCAGGATCGGCATAGATACCGAATAAGTTTCCATCGCCTGCCCCAGTTGTTTTTTCTAACGTCTCAAGAGCATTTTCATTAAAGGTTTCTACACTGATATTGTGTAATTTTCCATCAACCAATATCTGTCCTACTGCTCCGTCTACAACCTCGGAGACGCTCACTTTTTCTTCTTTGAGCAACCTGTTGATAGTTGCTTTTTCCAGAAGCGTATTTGTTTTGGATAGTTTTTTCGTGAAACCATGTATTGGTTCCTTGAAGGCAAGTTGTAATGACAGATCTTCAAGATAAGCTCGGGCTTCCGCTTTCGTGAGATTGTCGGTACCCGGTATTTTTGTGATGATATCTTTGTTTGAATTACCATCACATGAGGTTAGCAGGTAGGCGAATACAAATAAAGTAAGTATTACCCCCCCCCCGCGTTTTTTGCAGGATTGTTTTCATTTTCTTTTACTCCTTTTTGTGTTGCTAAGTAATCACCCCACCGAGAGTGTAACTTGGCTATGTAATTTTTCGCACCAATTATAATCATACGTTTATACGAAGTCAACTAAAAAATCATCAATGCGAATGTCAAATACGAAGTGCAGTTAATATTGGATTATATTTTCACCGCCACAACATTATTCTCAATTCATGTTTCGAAAATTGTCTTCGCTTTTGGAATAACGTTTTACACTTTATAGAAGTTCACTTATAACATTGTCTTTACAAATAGAATTGATTTTTCTCCAAAACAATCATATTTTTTGATGCATTTCAACAACATTGTATTTTACATCTAACGATAAGGAA
>JAEUSJ010000443.1 GCA_016788215.1 bacterium
ACGTAATTACTCCCCTTAGAGTTTGGACAAACAGGATAATAACCAGTAAGAATAACGCTCTCTCCCTTTTTGATTGAAATGATAAAAGTCCACATAGTTATCCAAGCCAAGTTTGTCGGGATACTTCAAATATTTTATTCCGTATTTTGTTTGAAGATCTAGAATAAGAACAGACATTTTTTGTTGGTTCATCGGCGACTGAATTATCACATTTTCTAACATTTCATACCGCGGGACATCTGCAAGAATAACCGTTATTTTTTGTTCTCTTGCACGAATTATAAACTCTTCCATTTCCATGGGTAGAACAACATCTCTTACCTCATGTTCTTTCATGTCGACTAACGCGAATTTAAGAAAAGTGGGGTCAAGTCTTGTTGGCTCATAAGGCAGGTCCCTTGTCATTTCTATTTTTCTTGGTTTTGATCCGAGGACGTAGCGCAATGGTAAAAAAAGGTTTTTTCTCACGTATTTCTTGTGCCGTCTTATCGTAACATTAAGGCGGCTAATCTTGTTATCCCGTAACAACAATAGATTGGACTCGATTACGACAATGTTTGGTTTTGCCGTGGCCAGTGCATGCATAAGTGGGGCAAAATCTTCTAATGATCCGCTTCCCCGCGTTATCTGTAAGAAGCTAAATTCATCGAAACCCTTTTCACTTCCAAAATCTGACATGAAATAGTCGTAAAAGGTGGCATGACCCAAAAGAGAAGAGCCGATGGCAATTATGCGTTTTTCGCCGGTATTACTGAATAGATGCAGTCTTTCTATACTGTCACGAACAAAAGATCTATCAACGAAAAAAGATGAAGTGACCACAACGACGAAAACGAGTATAAATGTCATGCCCCAAACGTACATGGGAGGCGATTTGCTCTGATAATTCATTTCAGCCATTCAGTTTTGAGGATACGATGG
>JAEUSJ010000444.1 GCA_016788215.1 bacterium
ACATTGATCCCAAATTACGGGCAGTATGCCCGGATTGAGAACAGTCTGTGCTTTGAAAAGAAAATGAAATAAAAGAAAAAACACGACAAAAGTGTTTTTAATCTTAATAATGCGTATCAGGAGAGATCCCGCACATGCCAATTGATCTTGATAAAAAATATAAATACTTCATTCAGATTGAAAAGGAACCGGAATTTCAAAAGCTCACAGCGTCAAAAAAATTGATCCATCTGGCACTATTCATTCCAAATGATGGTCTAAAATGGAAAGCTGAAGTTCGGGACCAATTCGGCGCACTTTTAATAGAATCCTTCAGCGACCACTATGATCAGCCAAAAGATGAATTAAAGGATGTGATCAAAACAGAACTGAATGAACTCATTGAGCGCGTGTTCGATTACGAATGGCGATTTATTGAAGAAAATACACGATTTGGTACGGCCAAGCGATTTCAGTTATATATGGACGAAACGTGGGTCGATGAATTCTATAGTTGGTGGTTCAGGGCATTTTGGAAAAGCTAAACGTCGCTGCATCTTATAATAAATGGCTTACGCGAACGCGTTGTCAACTATTTAACTAACATCAAAAAATATGCAAGTCATTGGCAAAACACCTTTAATAAAATTAGAGCGTCTTTCAGAACCTGATTGCGCCGAAATCTATGTAAAATACGAAGGAGCGAATCCCACAGGAAGCATGAAAGACCGGATGGCGCTCTCCATGATCGAGGGCGCGGAGAAAAGAGGCGAACTCAAACCCGGCGGAACGGTGATGGATTACACCGGCGGAAGCACAGGAAGTTCTCTTGCGATGGTATGCGCCACGAAAGGCTATCGCGCGCACTTTGTTTCTTCCGACGCTTTTGCAGAGGAAAAACTTCAGACCATGAAAGCCTTCGGGGCCACGCTTGAAATA
>JAEUSJ010000445.1 GCA_016788215.1 bacterium
TAGATCTTTGGTACCCCCTCCAGAGGCTGATCCGCCTTTGGCGTGATTTGCTGAACAACCCCCTAACCCCCTTTTTTAAGGGGGAATGAATACCAATCCCCTATAGAATAATTCTGAAAACTTACTGTATTGCATTTGTATTCACGGCCTTGAAAAAAATGCCGTGGAAACCCGAGTTCGCGCCTCCATATCGGCGAAAAACCGGTCGACAGACTTTTAAATTACCCGGATACAAAAAACTAAGACATGTTTTTCGCCGCCTGTTCAGCGAACAAGGGTTTAGGCATTTTTTTCACAGCCGAAGTTTTCTTTGCTGCTTTCTTTTCAAAAAGAAAGCAGGTATAAAAAACTCTCTCTCGACTTCTCTAACCCTTCTGAGGGGAATGAATACCACAACCCCCTGGCCCTCCTTCGTTACATTCAGGACAGACTCTTTGCTAAGGGGAATAATACACCTAAAACAAAAAAGCCCAGAATGACTTCTGAGCTTTTTTTGTTGTGCGGAGAGGGGGAGATTCGAACTCCCGGTACAGCTTTACAACCGTACGGCGGTTTAGCAAACCGCTGCCTTCAGCCACTCGGCCACCTCTCCAAATTCAATGAACAATGAATAATGAGCAATATTTTATAACAACATTACTCTGAATTTTCTGATGGATCGGCCTATTGGTCATTATTCATTGTTCATTGCTCATTGAAAAACCGCGGAGGATGAGGGACTCGAACCCCCAAGTCCTTGCGGACGGCAGTTTTCAAGACTGCTGACTTACCAATTAGCCTAATCCTCCAAAGAACATCACGCCGTAAAAACGGGACGCAATATACTTTTTTTACCCATGAGTGTCAATATTAAATTGGCTCACCGCGGCAAGGCGCCATTGGTTACCCATGAACGGATCGAATCGATCTGCGCTGT
>JAEUSJ010000446.1 GCA_016788215.1 bacterium
AAGCGACAGCGAGTAGCGAAGCGCTCGCAGCTCTTGCGGTCGAGCAACACGAACAGAAGTATCAAAGAACATTACGTCTATTTTCTAAAAGGGCTAAGCCCTTGTATTTTCCGGTCATGGCGCATAACGCTGAGCGGCTACACGCAGTAGCTCGCACGCGAGGAAAATTAAAGTTAATTAAGAACATTCTCAAATCGTGAGCGAGCTACTGGCGAAGCGACGCCCACAATCTCTCTATCGTCAAATCAAAAGGCGTCGCGAAGCGGCACGTGTAAGCCGCATGTTATACGATGTGACGTGCATATCACAGTTTCCCTTTATTTTGGGAGGAAGAATCCTATGTGATAAATCACGCCGTAATAACTTAGTAGATAGCCTGAAATGAAAGTTGTTGATTTTACTTTCAATTTTAATCTAGCATGAAATCTTCCAACAGAATCAGATTCAAGAGTAACTATGTGACTGTAATTAAACGCTTCCTTTGGTATCACATAAGGAGTATTCAGTTTGGAGGGTTCTCCAATAAATACTTTAGCGGATAATGGATAATCTGTTTCCAAATCCTTCGTGATGCCTGAAATTATAAGGCTATCATTATTACGATCAATTTCAAATGTAGTGAATTGTATGGCAAGTGGGAGCTCGCCAAGTATTATTCCTTCCCACGCGCCGCCTTTTTCATGAAAAAAGAGATAAGGATTTACAACACGTTCTATTTCAGGCTGGCTAAGCTGTAGGCGTGATTGAGAACAAGAGAAACTAAAAAAAATAAAACAAAGTAATATATATTTTCTCATGATGTACCTATTATTGCCTGCACGTCATATCGTATAACGCTCGGCGGCTACACGCAGTAGCTCGCACGCGGGGAACAATATAGTTAATTAAGAACATTCGGAAATCGTGAGCGAGCTA
>JAEUSJ010000447.1 GCA_016788215.1 bacterium
CTCGCTTTGATTTAATTTAGATTCTCATCAGTTAACGTACAACAAACTCAAAAGTTCCCGATACTGCAACAGCCTCCAAGGCGGGGGATAAAGGGGGCGGTTTTAAAGAATTTGAACTACCCTGATTATTACATTTCATATTCCACCCCAACCTCAGGGCAAATGATATCCATCTTAGGATGCGTTTCACAAACTTTCTCGACCGTCCAGGCCAATGCTTCCTCGCTCCCTGCATGGACCAGAACTAGTTTCATAGGATTGATCGTTCGTATCATGTTTACAATCTCCGTTCGATTTGAATGCCCGCTAAAATGAATGCGTTCTACGCGGCAATTTCGGTCAACCGATTCCTGTATTCCCTGCATAGTGATCTTTGAGTTACGTTTACTTTCCAAAATCACTCGCGACGGTGAATCTTCACTGGTATACCCAACGAAGCAGATTGTATGACGCACTTCCCTCATCATTTTGAATGCAAGCCAATACGAGGGTGTATTTTCCATCATCATACCGGAACTGGCGATGATCACCGACGAACGCTTGACCCACAGTCCCTCCTTGAGCAGGTCGCGCGAATCAATTACGGAAAATTCCATATCATCAAAAAAGAAATCGTCGTCTATGCGGCAGGCGTGTTCGATCGTAAGGTCGTAAATTCTGGAAACCGCTCTGCCGAGGCCGGAAACGAAAATGTCAACATCCGGTATGAGTTTTTTCTTCTTGAGGTTATTGACCAGCCATAACATTTCCTGGGTTTTACCCAGCGCAAAGGCCGGTATCAGAACCGATCCGCGTTTGTCAAACGTTTCGTTCAGTATCTTTGTGAATTTACTGGTCTCGTTCTTGCGCTTGATCGTTTCCGTTTCTTCGTTGGCTCCCATCGTGCATTCTGCGATCAGAACATCTACAGGT
>JAEUSJ010000448.1 GCA_016788215.1 bacterium
TCTCGCTTTGATTTAATTTAGATTCTCATCAGTTAACGTACAACAAACTCAAAAGTTCCCGATACTGCAACAGCCTCTTAATAAGGGGGAATAATACAAATGCCCCAATCCGTTTGTGGGAGCGGATTTGCGCAGTGTGAAAAAATATTTCACAGTGTTTTTTTTATCGACAGTTTTTTGTTGAATAACTTTTCCCAACTGAAACAAATACAACGAAAATTTTTCGGCACAGTTTTTAATATATAATTAGACAACCAACATTTTTTCACTTCACTTTGAAAGGAACTTTTTATGAACCCCACCATGAACCGCCGGCTCAAACCGGCATTGATCCAGGCCGACAGAGACGCTGTCGCGGCATTGGAAAAGATCGCGGCCTACAGCCCCAATTCTCCGGACCTTCTCCTCACGGCGATCCGGGAAGTACAAACGGCGATGACGCAGTTGCAGAGGCAGAGAGTGCAGACCTATGTGGCCGCCCAATCTGCCGACGACGATGCGACCGCCAAAGAGACGGAGTTTCATAACCTCATCCTGCGCGTGAAAAAGCAGATCGTAGCGCAGTTCGGCGAGGATAGCAATGAGATCCAGTCTTTAGGTTTGAAGAAAAGATCGGACTATAAACCGCCCAAACGGAAGATCGGGAAAACCGCCGCGTGAAGGGGGCCATTCCTGATCGTGTAGCCGGAAGGAGTCGATAAATTTTCTGCAAGTCCCTGTCGGTTCGCAGGAGCCGACCGGGACTTTTTGTTTTTTTAGATCTTTGGTACCCCCTCCAGAGGCTGATCCGCCTTTGGCGTGATTTGCTGAACAACCCCCTAACCCCCTTTTTTGAGGCTGTTGCAGTATCGGGAACTTTTGAGTTTGTTGTACGTTAACTGATGAGAATCTAAATTAAATCAAAGCGAGA
>JAEUSJ010000449.1 GCA_016788215.1 bacterium
CGAACTGTTTATTATTTTCGGAGATAAAACCAACGGGTTTGATACGTATGGCGGTGGACGTTTTCTCTATGCAAAAATGCCCCGTGCTGATGACAAGGTCATTATTGATTTTAATAAAGCGTACAACCCGCCTTGCGTATTTACAGAATTTGCAACTTGTCCGCTTCCGCCTTCACAAAACAAATTACCAATTAAAATTACCGCCGGCGAAAAGATGTGGGGAAATGTACATCATTGATGTGATCTTCCGATTGACCCAGCTTCGTTCAATAATTTTTCTGCAGAAAATTCAAAACTTCTTCTCTTTTTACTCACGTTTCGCCTTCCGCACCATAGTTTCATGTGTCTTTATGGATTATCGGTTAATCTTTTACAAAACAGTGATGGTGTTATCTTAATGCTAAATCTGGAATTCTATAGCCACAGGTTCGTAATAGTCCTTGAATTTCCTTCATTATTTTGATATTTTGCTCTACAAAATGTTGTGAACATTCGTGTTAATTTGTGGCCAACGAACGTATGAAAAAAATCGCGGTCATTCCCGGCGACGGGATCGGAACTGAGGTTACGAATGAAGCCAAAAAGGCCATTCTCGCTTCCAATGCGAAAAAATCTTTGGACATTGAACTTGTGGACATGGACTACGGCGCCGAAAGATTTCTTAAAACCGGCATTACAATGCCCGAGGAACAATACGACGATTTTCGTAATAATTATTCTGCAATATTAATGGGCGCTTTCGGCGATCCGCGCGTGCCGGGAAACGAGCATGCGAAAGATATTCTGCTGGGTACACGTTTTAAGCTCGATTTGTATGTGAATTTCCGACCGGTCAAATTACTTGATGAAAAATTCTGCCCCCTGAAAAATAAAACGGTTAATGATATTGATTTTACCGTTTTCCG